>JAEPNS010000048.1 GCA_017643325.1 Alphaproteobacteria bacterium
GCGCCCGTCGGGCAACACCACTTCCAGCCCGAGGGTCAGTTCACGGGTGTTGCCGTAGCGGATGACCCCGGTCCCGCCGGCGTTGGTCGAGAGATTCCCGCCGATCCGGCAGGAGCCCTCGGCGCCGAGGGAAAGCGGGAACAGCCGGTCGTGTTCGTCCGCGACCCGCTGCAGGTCGGCCAGCACGCAGCCCGCATCCACGGTCATGGTGAAGTTGACCGGGTCCACCGCGCGGATGCCGGTCATGCGCGACAGCGACAGGATGATCTCGCCGCTCGCAACCGCGCCGCCGCACAGGCCCGTGTTACCGCCCTGGGGCACGACCGCGACATCTGCGTCGTGGCAGGCCGCCATCACCCGGGAGACCTCGTCGGTCGAGGCCGGGCGCACCACGCAGGGCGTCACGCCGCGAAACAGGCCGCGCTCCTCGACGAGGTAGGCCTCCATGTCCGAGGGATCGGTGATCATCCCCGCAGGGCCGACGATGGCCTCGATCCGGTCGAGGAAACCGTCCGGCAGGGGCGGGGCCGTGTATTCTTCGATCGCGCTCATGTCCCTGATGTAGACCGCGCGTCCGGCGCGGGCAAGGCGTCAGCCGCGCCCGCTTACCCCCGGCCCTCCGCCGCGCGGCGCAGCCGGTCGTTGATCGCCCGTCCGAGTCCGTCGTCGGGGATCGGGACCACGGCGATGGCCCGGAACGCCGGGTCGTCCAGTTCGTGCAGGGCGGCGAACAGGTTGGCGGCCGCCTCCGTCAGGTCGCCAGAGGGGCTGAGGTTGACGGTCTTCGCCGCGCCGTCCGGCACATCCGGGCCGAATGCCAGCAGCGCCTCGCCGTCTGATATATCAGTGATGTCGAGGCGCAGCGGAAGTGCGGGCGCATAGTGACGCGCGAGCTGCCCGGGCGATCGCGGCGCATCGCCATCGGCGGGTCTTGTCGCATCCTCGATCGGCCCGACGGCGGCCTCGAGTTCCTCCAGGGTCACCGCGCCGTGGCGCAGCAACGCCGGGCTGTCGCCGGACAGGTCGAGGACGGTCGACTCCAGCCCCACGTCGCACGGACCGCCGTCGAGGATCAGGTCGACATTCTCCCCGAGGGATTCCGCCACATGGGCGGCGCGCGTCGGGCTGACCTCGCCGGACGCGTTGGCGCTGGGCGCCGCCACCGGCCCGGCGAAGGTTTCGAGAAGTTTGCGCGCCAGCGGATGGGCCGGCACCCGCACCGCCACGGTGTCGAGCCCGGCGCTGACCAGCAGCGACAGGCCGCTTTCCGCGCGGCGCGGCAGCACGAGGGTGAGCGGTCCCGGCCAGAAGCGATCCACGAGCCCGGCGGCGCGGGTGTCGAATTCGACATAAACCTGGGCCTGCGCGGTGTCGGCGAGATGCACGATCAGCGGGTTGAACGTCGGCCGGCCCTTGGCTTCGAAAATCCGCGCGACCGCGGTATCGTCGCGCGCGTCCGCGCCGAGGCCGTACACGGTCTCGGTCGGGAAGGCGACGAGCCCGCCGCCGGCGAGGCAATCGGCGGCGCGCGCGATCGCGTCGTCGGATGCGGGAAGGATGTTGCCCGGTGCGGTCATGGCCGGTGGTATGCCGGAGCGTGCGGGCGGGGTCCAGCGTGCAAGTCCAAGCATCCTTCGAGACGCTCGATTCACTCGCTCCTCAGGATGAGGGCATCGGGAAAACCAACAGCCTTATCCTGAGGAGGCGCGGAGCGCCGTCTCGAAGGATGCTTGAGGAAGTCCCGACTACCGCCGCCCGAACGCCACGAAGCCGGGATTCAGGAAATCCTTCTTGCCGTAGTGGAACGGCGTCCCGTCGATGCAGGTCATCGACCCGCCGGCGGCCAGCACGATGGCGTGGCCCGCCGCCGTGTCCCATTCGCAGGTCGGGCCGAAGCGGGGGTAGATGTCGGCCATGCCCTCGGCCAGACGCCCGAACTTGAGCGCGCTGCCCTGGCCGATGCGCTCGCGCACGGTCTCGTCGGAGAGATAGTCGTCGACCTTGCCGCCGATGGAATGCGACCGGCTGACCAGCACGTCGATCCCGTCGTCGGGAGGGATGCGGCATGAGATATGGCGCTCGCCCGCGTCGCCCTCGACCAGCGTCGCGCTGCCCGTGCCGGCGCCGGCATACATGAGGTCCAGCGCCGGGGCGTAGAGCACGCCGAAGACCGGGATATCGTTCTCGACGAGCCCGATGTTGACGGTGAACTCGTCGTTGCGCTTCAGGAATTCCCGGGTGCCGTCGAGGGGGTCGACGAGCCAGAAGCGGTTGCCGATCTCCTTCGGGCTGTTGCCGGCGGAAAACTCCTCTTCCGAGATCACCGGAATGTCCGGGGTCAGTTCGCGCAGGCCCGGCACGATGACCGCCTCGGCCGCCGTGTCCGCCTCGGTGACCGGCGAGCCGTCCGCCTTGCGCTCGGCGTCGAAGTCGGTGCGGTACACGGCCATGATGGCCTCGCCCGCCACGCGGGCGAGCTCGCGCACCGGCGCTATCAGCTCCGCGGTGTCGATGGGAACTCTCCCCTGTCCGCGCCTACTCGGCGGCCATCCGCTGGTTGGCGAGTGCCCAGATCACGTCCGGCGTCGCGGGCATGTCGACGTCCACGACCGCGCCGTGGCCGAGCGCCTCGACGATGGCGTTGATCACCGCCGCCGGCGCGCCGATCGCGCCCGCCTCGCCGGTGCCCTTGATCCCCAGCGGGTTGGTCGTGCAGCGCTCGTTGCGCATGGAGAAGTCGAAGTTCGGCACGTCGTCCGCGCGCGGCATCCGGTAGTCCATGAACGATCCCGTCACGAGCTGGCCCGAGCTTTCGTCGTAGACCGTGTGCTCGTGCAGCGCCTGGCCCAGGCCCTGGACGACGCCGCCATGCACCTGGCCCTCGATCAGCAGCGGGTTGATGATGTCGCCGAAGTCGTCGACCACCGTGTAGCGCTGGACCTCCAGGCCGCCCGTCGTCGGGTCGATCTCGATCTCGCAGATGTGGCAGCCGTTGGGGAAGGTCGGCGCGTCGGGCTGCTGGGTGGCCTTGGTGTCGAGCCCGGGATCCATGCCCTCCGGCAGGTTCGCCGGGTCGAGCGCCGCCTTCGCGACCTCGAACAGCGACATGGACCGGTCCGTGCCGGCCACCCGGAAGGTGCCGTCGGCGAACTCGATGTCGGCCTCCGCGGTCTCCATCATGTGGGCCGCGACCTTCCTGCCCTTCTCCGCGATCTCCTCGGACGCCTTCGACACGGCGACGCCGCCCACGGTCACCGAGCGCGAGCCGCCGGTCAGCCCCGGCGGGACCACGTCGCTGTCGCCCTGCACCATCACCATGTTGTCGGTGTCGATGCCGAGCCGGTCGGACATGATCTGCTTGTAGGAGGTGTCGTGGCCCTGCCCGTTGGACATGGTGCCGATGTAGAAGGTGATCGTCTCGCTGTCGGGGTCGATGCGCACGTCGGCCACCTCGGGATTGCCGCCGCCGCACTTCTCGACATAGGTCGCCATGCCGATCCCGCGCAGCATGCCGCGCTTCTCGCTCTCGGCGCGACGCTTCGCGAAGCCGTCCCAGTCGGCCTTCTTCATGCCCTCTTCCATGATCGCGGTGAAGTTGCCGCTGTCGTAGGTGTCGCCGAGCGACGTGGTGAACGGAAGCTGGTCGGGCTGGATGAAGTTGCGCCGCCGGATCTCGTCGGGCGACAGGCCCAGTTCGCGGGCGCATTTGTCGACCAGCCGCTCGATGCAGTAGATCGCCTCCGGCCGCCCCGCGCCCCGGTAGGCGTCGGTCGGCACGGTGTTGGTCATCACGCCCTTCACGTTCGCCCAGGCCGTCGGGAAGGCGTAGAGGCCGTTGAGCATCGCGGTGCCGGCCTCGGTCGGGATGTAGGTCGCGAAGTGCGAGAGATAGGCGCCGAGGTTGGCGTAGGTGGTGACCCGCAGGCCGAGGAACCTGCCGTCCTTGTCGCAGGCAACCTCCGCCTTGGTGACATGGTCGCGGCCCTGGATGTCCGACAGGAAGGCCTCGCTGCGCTCGGACGTCCAGCGCACCGGGCGCTCGAGCTTCTTCGCCGCCCAGACGACCATCGGCTGCTCGGGGTGCGGGAAGATCTTCATGCCGAAGCCGCCGCCGACATCTCCGGTGATCACGCGCAGCTTGTCCTGGTCCATTTTCAGGATCGCATCGGCCAGCGTGTTGCGCAGGCCGACCGTGCCCTGCGAGGAGGTGTAGAGGGTCGCCTTGCCGCTGTCGGCGTCGTAGTCGCCGATCGCTGCGCGCGGCTCCCTGGAATTCACGACGACGCGGTTGTTGATGAGTTCCAGCGTGGTGACATGGTCCGCCTTCGCGAAGGCCGCCTCGGTCGCGTCCCGATCACCCTTGCCCCAGTCGAAACAGGTGTTGTTCGGCATGTGGTCCCAGAGCTGGGCCGCGCCGTCCTGCGTCGCGCCGAAGGTGTCGGTGGCGGCCGGCAGTTCCTCGATGTCGACCTCGACCAGCTCGGCCGCGTCGCGGGCCTGGGCCAGCGTCTCGGCGACGATCAGCGCGACCGGCTCGCCGACATGGCGGACCTTGCCCTGGGCGAGCAGCGGCCGGTGGGTCTCGTGCCGGGTGGTGCCGTCCAGGCTCTCGACCGGGAACATGTTCGGCATGGGCCCGATCCCGTCGGCCTCGACGTCCCCGCCGGTGAGCACGAGCAGCACGCCCGGCGCATCCTTCGCGGCGGAGGTGTCGATGCCTTTCAGGTTGCCGTGCGCGACGGACGAGCGCAGCACGAAGGCGTGCGCCTCGTTCTCGAGCTGCACGTCGTCTGTGTACTTGCCGCTGCCGGTGAGCAGGCGCTGATCCTCGATACGCGTGACGGACTGACCGATGCCAAACTGGCCCATGGGAACACCCTCGTGGAGGCTGGAGCTGAAATTCCGGAATTCGCGGCGGATGATATGCGACCGGGCGGGCGCAAACCAAGCCCCCCGAGCCGCCCGTCTGCTATGTTTTTCCCCAGATGAGCGAGACCGCTGACACCGAACCGGGCCTCGAAGGCGTTCCCGGCCGCTACTGGCATGCGCTGGACGACGGGCGCATCCAGTGCGACCTGTGTCCGCGCTACTGCAAGCTGAACGACGGGCAGCGCGGGCTGTGCTTCGTGCGGGCGAGGGCGGGCGACGAAATCGTGCTTACGACCTACGGGCGCTCGTCGGGCTACTGCATCGACCCGATCGAGAAGAAGCCGCTGAACCACTTCCTGCCGGGCACGCCGGTGCTGAGCTTCGGCACGGCGGGCTGCAACCTGACCTGCAAGTTCTGCCAGAACTGGGACATCTCCAAGTCGCGGGAGTTCGACAGGCTGACCGACCGGGCGATGCCCGCGGACATCGCGAGGGCCGCGGCGCGGCATGGCTGCCGCTCGGTCGCCTTCACCTACAACGATCCGGTGATCTTCCTCGAATACGCCGTGGACGTGGCCGCCGCCTGCCGCGAGGCCGGCATCCGTACCGTGGCGGTGACCGCCGGCTACATCTGCGAGGAGCCGCGCAGGGAATTCTTCCGGGCGATGGATGCCGCGAATGTGGACCTGAAGGGGTTCACCGAGCGGTTCTATCGGGACCTCTCCTCGGCCTCGCTGGCGAACGTGCTGGAGACGCTGCGGTTCATCCGGCACGAGACAGACTGCTGGCTGGAAATCACAAACCTGATCATCCCGGGCGAGAACGACGATCCCGAGGAACTCGCGGAGATGACGCGCTGGATCCACGATGAGCTCGGGCCCGACGTGCCGGTACATTTCTCGGCGTTCCATCCCGACTGGAAGATGATGGACACCCCCGCCACGCCCTTCGAGACGCTGGCGAACGCGCGGCGGATCGCACTCGAAGCCGGGCTGCGCCACGTCTACACGGGCAACGTCCACGACAAGGGCCGCCAGAGCACCTACTGCCCCAACTGCGGCACCCGCGTGATCGGGCGCGACTGGTACGAGCTGTCCGAATGGCGCGTGGTGCCCGTCGGCAACGACGGCGGCGGCTGCGCGAACTGCGGCACGCGCCTGCCGGGGGTGTTCGATGCCAAACCGGGCGACTGGGGCCGAAAGCGGGTGCCGGTGAAGGTGGGTGGTTGACGCCGCCCTCCAATCGTCATGCCTGCGAAAGCAGGCATCCATTAACGCCGATGCCCGACCGGGCAACCGCGTGAGTCAATGGACCCCTGCTTTCGGAGGGGTGACGAGTGTTATTGGCTCTACTCCGGCAGTGGCCTGCCGCTGCCCTCGCGCAGCATCAGCGTGAAGACCAGCGACACGGCGGCGCAGGCCATCAGGTACCAGACGAAACTGAGGTCGTCGTGGGTCCGGTCGAGCAGCCAGGCGGCGACCATCGGGGTGGTGCCGCCGAAGATCGCCATGCTCACGTTGTAGCCGACGCTCATGGCGCTCACCCGGACCCGGCGCGGGAACATTTCCGACAGGTTCGCCGGACCCGCGCCCAGCAGGAACGCGACCAGCACCGCGAAGGCGACCTGCCCGGCGAGCACGCGGATGAAGTCCGGCTCGTGCATCAGCCAGATAATCGGGTAGCTCAGGACAAGGAAACTGGCCGCGCCGACGGCGAGCACCGTCTTCCGGCCGACCCGGTCGGATAGCGCGCCCACGACGGGGATCAGCACAAGCAGCACCACCAGCGCGATCGTGTTGATATCCATCGCCTCGGAGCGCGGCTCCTTCACCTGGTCGACGAGCCAGGTCAGCACGTAGACGAAGGCGATGTAGAAGCCGACCGCGTTGATGATCGTGTAGCCGATCATCTTGCCCATGGTCCGCCACTCGGTGCGGATCGCCTCAAGGGCGGGTGAGACCTCGCCTTCCTTCGCAGGCTCCACGGGCGTATCGGGCAGGTGGCGGCGGATCAGCAGGCCAACCACGCCGACCAGGATCCCGAGAAGGAACGGGATCCGCCAGCCCCATTCCATCACCTGGTCCTCGGTCAGGATGTTGGTGATGAGCGCGCTGATGCCCGAGCCCAGCAGGATGCCGCCGACGGCGCCCACCTGGGTCCAGCTCGCGAAGAAGCCGCGCCGCGCGTCAGGCGCGTGCTCGGCCACAAAGGTGACCGAGCCCGTGTATTCGCCGCCGACCGACAGGCCCTGCAGCATGCGCATGCCCACGAGTGCGATCGCGGCCGCGATGCCGATGCTGGCGTGGGTCGGCAGCAGGCCGACGATGCCGGTCGGGATCGCCATCAGCAGGACCGACAGAACCAGCGCCTGACGCCGCCCGATCCGGTCGCCGATGTGGCCGAAGATGAAACCGCCGATCGGCCGCATCAGGAACCCCGCGGCGAACGCGCCGAACGACGCGATCAGCGAGACCGTCGGGTCGCTCGACGGGAAGAAGAGCTGCCCGATGATCGGGGCGAAGAAGCCGTAGACCCCGAAGTCGTACCATTCGAGCACGTTGCCGCTGACGCCTGCCGCGATCACCTTGCGGCGGGTCTCCGGGTCGGCGAAGGCTTCGGCGGCGTCGTTCGTCACGTCGTTCATGGGGCTCACTCCGGCAGCGGTTTGCGGGAGCCCTCACGCAGGGTCAGCACCACCAGGAACGAGACCACCGCGCAGGCGATCAGGTACCAGGCGATGGAGAGATCGTCGTGGGTGCGCGAGATCAGCCAGGTGGCGATCAGCGGCGTCGTGCCGCCGAAGATCGCGAGGCCGACATTGTAGCCGACGCTCAGCGCGCTTACGCGCACACGGCGCGGGAACATCTCGGTCAGGGTGGCGGGGCCCGCCCCGAAGTAGGCGCCGACCAGCACCGAGAAGCCGAGCTGGCCGAGCAGGATCATCATGAAGTCCGGGTGGTGCATCAGCCAGATCAGCGGATAGCCGAGCAGCGCGATGCCGCCCGCGCCGAACAGCAGCAGCGGCTTGCGCCCCACCTTGTCCGACAGCGCGCCGAACACCGGCACCAGTACCAGCAGCACCGCCATCGAGATGGTGTTGATGTCGAGCGCCTCGGAGCGCGGTTCCTGCACCTGCTTGATCAGCCAGGTCACCACATAGACGAACATCATGTAGAAGCCGACGGCGTTGATGATGTTGAAGCCGATGACCTTTGCCATCTCACGCCACTGGGTGCGGAAGGCCTCCATGACCGGGTTCGCCGGCTTGTCCTCGCTCTCGTCCTCCGGCATGTCCGGCAGGTGGCGGCGCACCACGAGGCCGACCACGCCCACCAGGATCCCGGAGAGGAAGGCGATCCGCCAGCCCCAGGACGCGACCTCGGCGTCCGACAGGATGTTGGCGATCAGCGCGCTGACGCCGGACCCGAGAAGAATTCCGCCGACGGCACCGAACAGCGTCCAGCTCGTCAGGAAGCCGCGCCGGTCGTTCGGCGCGTGCTCGGCCAGGTACACGATGGAGCCGGTGTACTCGCCGCCGACCGACAGGCCCTGCAGCATGCGCATCGCCACCATCAGGACGGCCGCCGCGATGCCGATGGTCGCATGGTCGGGCAGGATGCCGATGATGCCGGTCGGGATCGCCATCAGCATCACCGACAGCACCAGTGCCCGTTTTCTGCCGATCTTGTCGCCGATATGGCCGAAGACGAACCCGCCGACCGGCCGCATCAGGAAGCCGGCCGCGAAGGCGCCGAAGGAGGCGATCAGCGAGACGGTGGGGTCGTCGGAGGGGAAGAACAGCTTGCCGATGATCGGCGCGTAGAAGCCGTAGACCGCGAAGTCGTACCACTCCAGCACGTTGCCCGTGATTCCGGCCGCAATCACCTTGCGCCGGTTGCGCGTCGCCTCGACCGTGTCGGTCATGCCCCTGTTCCCCCGTTTGCCCGCCCGCAGCTAACCGCAACGGGGCGCGCCGCGGCAAGAACGATGATGTCTTCATGCCAGGGCGAGGACCTGGCCATTCGAAACAACCTCATGCTGAGCTTGTCGAAGTATGAGGTTGTCGCCCTCGCCCTTCGTCCCTCGACAAGCTTGGGATGAGGAGGGTCAGGGTGAGGGCTCAGTCCGGCGGAGACGGCCGGAACAGGTCCGGCCATGAAGTGTTGTCCGGATGCCGGCCGCTGCTCAGCCCGCCGGCTTCAGCCCCAGCATTCCGCGGGCCTCGTCCGGGCTCGCGATGTCGAGGCCGAGCTCGGTCGCGATCCGGCGGGTGCGGGCGACGAGCTGCTCGTTGGTCGCGAGCTCGCCGCGGGCGTAGTAGTTGTTGTCCTCGAGCCCGACGCGGACATGGCCGCCGAGCAGCATCGCGTGGGTCGTCGCAGGCAGCTGCGCGGGCCCGATGGCCGAGACGCAGAAGACCGACTGCGGCGGCAGCAGCTTCACCATCGAGGTCAGCGTGTCGTGGGTGTAGGGCATCGCGCCCTGGAAGTTGCGGTGCGCGCCCAGCACCATGTTGATGTAGTAGGGCGGCTCGTCGTAGCCCTTCTCGATGAGCCGGCAGACGTCCTGGATGATGTGGGCGGGGTTGAAGACCTCCCATTCGGGCTTGATGCCGCGCTCCTTGAAGCGTTTGGCCAGCGCCTCGCAGCGCGCCGGGGTGGTGGCGACGAGGATTTCCTTGTCGCCGAAGGTGTCGACCGCGGTGAAGCCGTCGAAGGTCGCCATTTCCGCACCGGCGTCGAGGCCCTTGAGGCGCTCCTCGAACCGGTTCTCGAAGATCCCGTCGGGCCGCTCGGCGATCATGTCGCCCGACGAGCCGCCGCCGGTCGAGTTGTTGATGACGATGTCGCAGCGTTCGCGGATGCGGGTGTTGATGTCGCGGTAGATGTCCGCGTTGCAGGTGGCGAGGTCGTCCGGCCGGCGCGCGTGCAGCGCCGCGATGGCCGCGCCCTCCTTGTGGGAGCGCGCGACGGACTCCGCGATCTCCTCCGGCTGGGTCGGCAGGTTCGGGTTGGCCTCCTTCGAGGCCATGCCGCCCGTCGGCGCGACGGTGATGATGAGTTTCTCGTTCATGGGGTCCGCCCGTCAGTGGAAGGTTTCGGTGGTGTAGCGCCACAGCCGGACCGAATCGTCCCAGTAGTCCTGCGGCAGGCCGGCCTTGGCCTTGAGGTGGCGCAGGAACTGTTCCGCCTTCGGCACGCTCTCCCAGACCTGCGGCAGGAACAGGCCCCGTCTCGGCTGCCCGTCGGGCCCGTCGGCCTGCAGGATCACGCCGTCGATATCGGGCCGCAACGCATCGACAGCCTCGGCCTCCGACCCGAACGCGATCGGGCGGGCGTGGGACAGGATCGAGACCGACAGGTCCAGGTTTTCGACCTCATCCGGCGTCAATTTCGGGAATCGGGGGTCGCCGAAGGCGGCCTTGTGGGCGTTGACGACCACGTCTTCCACGAGCGTGCGATGCGGCAGGATCGAGCCGATACAGCCGCGCAGGCGCCCGTCCTGGTTCAGGGTGACGAAGGTTGCGCGATAGGTCTCCAGCGGCGGCGTGAAGCTGCCGTGCTGCACCTGCGCCGGGCGGCCCGTACGCAGGCCGTTGGCGATGGACCGCCGGGCACCGTCGATCAATGTGGCCCGGTCGGCGTCGGGCAGGTGTGCCGTTCCGGCGTATTCGAGGGCCCATGACCCGTAACCGACCACGCGGTCGCGGTTCTCGCGGCCGGCAGTGTCGCCGGAGTTGCGTACGTCGAGGGTCGTCACGCGCAGGTCGAGCGCGCGGGCGCGGTTGAGCAGGCCCTTCACCGGGTAGCGACCGCAGGCCTGCTCGTCCTCGATGTTTTCCAGGGCGAGCGTTTCCACATGGCGTCGGAACGCCTGGTCGCGCCGGTTCGCGCCGTCGTAGGTGTGGTAGTGGCTGAGGTCGGAGCTGATCACGACCAGCGTCTCCGGTCCGCCCCACAGGGCCGCCAGCAGGGCGTCGGTTTCCTGCGGGCTCGGCCCGCCGACGATCACCGGGACCAGCGAGAACTCACCCAGGACCCGCTGGAGGAAGGGCAGGTGGACCTCCAGCGAGTGTTCCTCGGCGTGGGGCGCATCCGATTGCTCGACGCCGGAAAGCTTCAGCGCGGTGGCGATGCCGTCGGCATCGATCGGCACGTCGCCGAGCGGCGTGCGGAACGCGGTGGCGGCGGGCACGCAGAACTTCGGCACGGCAACGCGATGCGGCGGGCCGAGCAGCACGACGCGGGTGATCTCCCGCGCCCGGCGCGCGACGGAGCGGTAGGCGTTGCCGGCGATCGGACCCGAATAGACGAGCCCGGCATGGGGGGCGATCAGCGCCTTCGGCGACAGCCCGTCGTCGCGCGCGTCGGCCAGGAATCGGTCGACCATCCCCGCCAGCGCTTCGGGGTCGGCGGGGTAGAAGGTGCCCGCGATGGCGGGCGGGCGGACGGATTCGGGCGTGGCGGTGGACATCAAGATGGCTTGTCGAAGACTCGGAACTGCCTATATCGCGTGGGAAGCTGCACAAGAATAGCGCGCCGGCGAATGCGCGCCAAAACCCGATCAAGGATTTCCGACATGCTCACCGTCTATGGCCTGAAGACCTGTGACACCACGCGCAAGACGCTGAAATGGCTGGAGCGGCGCGAGGCGGCGCACCGGTTCCTCGACGTGCGCGCCGACGGCGTCGACCAGGACAAGCTGACCGAGTGGGCGATGGAGGTCGGCTGGGAGGCGCTGCTCAACCGTGGCAGCACCACCTGGCGCGGCCTCGACGAGGTGATTCGCGAGAATGTCACCGAGGACATCGCGCTGCAGCTGATGGTCGAGAACCCGACGCTCATCAAGCGCCCGGTGATCGAGACCGACGCGGGTGTGCTCGTGGGCTGGAAGACCGAGCAACAGCGCACGCTGGAAGAGCTGCTCTAACCGCCCCATATATGGTGTTCCGGTGGCCGCCGGCGCATAGGCGCCGGCCCGGTCCCGTTTCGTTCTCCGCAAATTGCCCGAGTCGTTTTCGGGCCGACCACCAGATTTGGGGTTTTGTGGCACAAAAGGGGCACAAACGCCTCCGTGGCCCGAGGACGCGACTCGTAAGGGGCTGGGCTTTCAACAGGTTTTAGCGGTCCGTGCGTTGACTCAAAATCGCCAAAGATTACAATGTTCCTGAATTGTTCACGGTGACACGACGCCAATATCTGGTATTTACTTAACGTTACGTCTCCAGATGTTGTGGATTTTGCGCATTTTCCCTTCGGAAATTGCCCACAGGATGTGGAGGGCCTGGATTTTCGATTGGGAGGGGGCTTGGTAATGGACGGTTCTGCGGGGATTTCCGCCGAAAACGGCGCTGTGGACAAGTCGCGCAAAGCACTTGAAACGGATGACACTGAATTGTTTGAGACGCTCGATATCGAGACCGAGATTGAAGATTCCGCGGCGACTCGGGATGTGGATAACGACCTCGTCGGGAAGGACGCCGATACGGCGAATGTCTTCCAGACCGAGCGCGTGCGCATCACCATCGACCCGTCGCGCGACGCGAACCTGACCGCTTTCGGCAAGGAAACTCTGGAAGACCGCTACCTGCTGAAGGACGAGGCTGGATCGCCGCAGAAGCTGTTCGCGCGCGTCGCCTGCCACTACGCCGACGATTCGGCGCATGCCCAGCGCATCTACGACTACATCTCGAACCTCTGGTTCATGCCGGCCACGCCGGTGCTGTCCAACGGCGGCACCCAGCGCGGACTGCCGATCTCCTGCTTCCTCAACGAGGCCTCCGATTCGCTCGAGGGCATCGTCGACCTCTGGAACGAGAATGTCTGGCTCGCCGCGCGCGGCGGCGGGATCGGCTCCTACTGGGGCAACCTGCGCTCCATCGGCGAGCAGGTCGGCCACAACGGCAAGACCTCGGGCGTCGTCCCGTTCATCCGGGTGATGGACTCGCTCACGCTGGCGATCTCCCAGGGCTCGCTGCGGCGCGGCTCGGCGGCGGTCTACCTGCCGATCGACCATCCGGAGATCGAGGAGTTCATCGAGATCCGCCGGCCGACCGGCGGCGACCCGAACCGCAAGGCGCAGAACCTGCACCACGGCGTGCTGGTCACCGACGCGTTCATGCGCGCGGTCGAGGCCGACGAGGACTGGACGCTCGTGAGCCCGAAGGACCGCTCGCCCATCGCGACGGTGAAGGCGCGCTCGCTCTGGATCCGCCTGCTGACGGCGCGGATCGAGACCGGCGAGCCCTACATTATCTATTCCGACACGGTGAACCGGCAGATTCCCGAGCACCAGAAGCTCGCGGGCCTGACCGTCAAGACGTCGAACCTGTGCTCGGAGATCACGCTGCCGACGGGCAGGGACCATCTGGACAACGACCGCACGGCGGTCTGCTGCCTGTCGTCGCTGAACGTCGAGACGTTCCTCGAGTGGAAGGATCATCCGACCTTCATCGAGGACGTGATGCGCTTCCTCGACAACGTCCTCAGCGACTTCATCGAGCACGCGCCCGACAGCTTCGCCAAGGCGAAGTACTCCGCCATGCGCGAGCGTTCGGTCGGCCTCGGCATCATGGGCTTCCACTCCTTCCTGCAGGACCAGATGGTGCCGTTCGAGTCCGCCGTCGCGAAGGCGTGGAACAAGAAGATGTTCAAGCACATCCGCGAGCAGGCCGACGCCGCCTCGCAGAAACTGGCCGAGGAGCGCGGCGCGTGCGCCGACGCGGCCGACTACGGCATCAAGGAGCGCTTCTCCAACAAGATGGCGATCGCGCCGACGGCGTCGATCTCGATCATCTGCGGCGGCGCCTCGCCGGGGATCGAGCCGATCGCGGCCAACAGCTTCACCCACAAGACCCTGTCGGGGTCCTTCAACGTCCGCTC
The DNA here is from genome assembly GCA_017643325.1 of Alphaproteobacteria bacterium. GTDB lineage: Bacteria > Pseudomonadota > Alphaproteobacteria > UBA6615 > UBA6615 > JABJAG01. The sequence continues at coordinate 13,752 of JAEPNS010000048.1, forward strand.
CAAGGCGCTGAAGAAGCTGCTGGCGGAGAAGGGCAAGGACACCGACGAGGTGTGGTCGTCGATCACGACCAACGAGGGCTCGGTGCAGCATCTGGATTTCCTGACGCAGGACGAGAAGGACGTGTTCAAGACCGCGTTCGAGATCGACCAGCGCTGGGTGATCGACCTTGCGGCCGACCGCTCGCCCTACATCTGCCAGTCGCAGTCGCTGAACGTCTTCCTGCCGGCGGACGTGCACAAGCGCGACCTGCACCAGATCCACTTCCAGGCATGGAAGAAGGGCGTGAAAAGCCTCTACTACTGCCGTTCGAAGTCGCTGCAGCGCTCGGAGAGCGTCGCCGCGCTGGTGCCGGTGACGGCCGACGACGAGGCCGACCGCGCCGCGGCAAGCCGCAACGACTACGAGGAATGCCTCGCCTGCCAGTAGGCGAGCTTGAAAAAGCGATGCGTATAGCCCCGGGGCTGCCTTTGGATCAGGGGCGCCGCCGGGGCGTCGCATCCGGGGAAGAGGGAAAAGAGATGTCGCTGCTCGAAGAACGCGTCCAGTACAAGCCGTTCAGCTACCCGTGGGCCTATGACGCCTGGCTGATGCAGCAGCGCGTCCACTGGCTGCCCGAGGAGGTGCCGCTGGCCGACGACGTGAAGGACTGGCACCGCACGCTGACGCCCGCCGAGCGCAACCTGCTGA
>JAEPNS010000490.1 GCA_017643325.1 Alphaproteobacteria bacterium
AGATCGAACTGGTCTTCACCATTGCCGCATCCGTTCTGATCTTCCGCGAAAAGATCGTCCGGATGGAAGTGGTCGGGATTATCCTCGTCGTTGCGGGCATCCTGATCCTGGTCCTTCGCTGACGGGGAGTTCGGACATGAAGGCGATTCAAATACAGAGCTACGGCGGCCCTGAGGTGATCGAGGTCGTCGATATTCCCGTCCCGGAACCCGGCGAGGGCCAGGTGCTGGTCCGCGCGCATTCGCTGGGGGTCGGCTATCCCGACGTCCTGCTGCGCACCGGCGTCTACAAGTGGAAACCCGCGCTGCCGAGCATCCTCGGCAACGAGATGACAGGCCACATCGAGGAAGTGGGGCCCGGCGTCGAGGGCCTGACCGCGGGGCAGCCGGTGATGGTCTTCGGCACCGGCGGCGGCCGCTACGCCGAATTCAATGCCGTCGACACGTCGCTCGTGACGCCACTGCCGGACTCGGTCGACCTGGAAGCCGCGACCACGATCCCGAACTACCTTGTGGCCTGGGCCGTCATGTTCGACGTGGCCCATCGCGAGCGGCTGCGCACGGCGTATATCAACGGCGCGGCCGGCGGGACCGGCACCGCCCTTCTCGACCTCTGCCGCAGCGAGGGCATCGCGACGATTGCCGGCACCAGTTCCGACGAGAAATGCGAGTTCACGACCCGCTTCGGCCCGCTGGGCACGGTAAACTACAGCCGCGAGAGCGTACCGGAAAAGGTGCTGGCGCTGACCGAAGGGCGCGGCGTCGATGCCAGCTTCGACCATCTCGGCGGCCCGGCGCTCGTCAGCTGCCTCGACATGCTGGCCCCGCTCGGACAGATCATCCTCTACAACGCGCTCGCCGGCCCGCCGGACGACGATCTCTACACGGCCCTGCGCGAGCGGCGCGGCCGCAGCCTCGGGGTCCAGTGCTTCTCGCTGCACTCGTTCGATGACGACCCGGCTGCGAAGGAACGCATCTTCGCGTCGGTGATCGAACGGTTCGCGGACGGCCGGCTCGATCCGCCGATTTTTGACCGCCTCCCGCTGAGCGAGGCCCGGCGCGCCCACGAGCTGATGGACAACCGTCAGATTCTCGGGAAGCTGATCCTCAAGCCCTGACGCGCTCGGCCGGGAACCGCACGGAGACCGTCGTGCCGACACCCGGGGCGCTCTCGATCTCGACCGTCGCCCCGTGGAGCTCGGCCATCGACTGCACCAGCGACAGGCCGAGTCCCGTTCCCTCGTATTTCCGGTTCATCCCGGAATCGATCTGCACGAAGGGCTGCATGATCGTGCCGAGATACTCCGGCGCGATGCCGATCCCGTCGTCGGACACCTGCAGGACGCACGCGCCCCGCGCATCGATATCGGCCGCCAGTACGACCTCGCCCCCCTCGCCGGTGAACTTGATGGCGTTCGACAGCAGGTTCAGCACGATCTGGCGAAAGACCCGGTTGTCGGCATACAGGTTCGGCAAATCACCCGGCGTCCGGCAGGTGACGCTGACGCCGCCGACCTTCGCGCGCTCCGACGTGATGCGAACGCAGTTCTCCATCTCGTCGCGGATGTTGAAGACAT
>JAEPNS010000491.1 GCA_017643325.1 Alphaproteobacteria bacterium
GGCGGCATGGCGTCGAGCAATTCCTCGCGCGCCCACAGCACGCCGATGCCGCTCGGCCCGTACAGCTTGTGGCCGGAGAACACGAAGAAGTCGCAGCCCAGCGCCTGCACGTCGATGGGGATGTGGGTCACCGACTGGCAGCCGTCGAGCAGCACCTTCGCACCGACCGCATGGGCGCGGCGGATGATGTCCTCGACCGGCAGGATGGTGCCGAGCACGTTCGACATGTGCGCGACCGCAACCAGCTTCGTGCGCTCGCTCAGCAGATCCTCGAAGGCCGGCATGATGAGTTCGCCATCGTCGGTGATCGGCGCGACCTTGAGCACGATTCCGGTCTCGTCGCGCAGCATCTGCCACGGCACGATGTTGGCGTGGTGCTCCAGTTCGGTGATGACGATCTCGTCGCCTTCCTCGAGGAAATTCCGGCCAAAGCTGTGGGCCACCAGGTTCACGGACTCGGTCGCGTTGCGGGTGAACACGATTTCCTTCGTGCTCGCCGCCCCGATGAAATCCCGGATGATGTCGCGTGTGCCCTCGTAGCGGTTCGTCACCGCCTCGCTGATCTCGTAAAGACCGCGATGCACGTTGGCGTACTCGTTCTCATACACGTCGCGAACAGCGTCGATGACCTGCCGCGGCTTCTGGGCCGAGGCTGCGCTGTCGAGAAAGGCGAGCGGCTTGCCGTGCATGCTACGCGACAGGATCGGGAAATCCTTCCGCACCGCCTCGACATCGTAGACGGTCGCACGCTGTTCGGCGGCATTGGCGGATGACATGGTCACTGGCCCTCCCCGTCAACATCGACATGGCTGGCGAGCCACTGGCGCAGATGCGTGGTGAAATCCTCCGCCACCTGGGGCACCGGGATTTCCTCGATCGCCTCCGCGAGAAAGGCCTCGATAAGCATGCGGCGCGCCTGCGTGCGCGGAATCCCACGGCTCAGAAGGTAGAACAGCAGGTCTTCGTCGAGTTCGCCCGCCGTCGCCCCGTGCGAGCATTTCACGTCGTCGGCATAGATCTCGAGCTCGGGCCGCACATCGATCTCGGCGCGCGGCGACAGGAGCAGGGCGCGGCTCAACTGGTGTCCGTCGGTCTGCTGGGCATCGCGCACGACATGGACCTTGCCCTGGAAGACGCCCCGCGACTGGCCATCGAGCACGCCCTTGTAGACCTGCCGCGACCGGCACTCCGGCGCGATGTGTTCGACGTAGGTGGTGTTGTCGAGGACCTGCCTGTCGGTCGCAAGGTAGACGCCGTCCAGCCGGCAGTCGCCGCCGGACCCGTTGAGGTACGCGCGGATCTCGCTGCGGCCGACAGCAGCCCCGCTCTGCAGGACGAAACTGTCATAGACGGCGTTCGCACCGATCTCGACGGCGGCACCGGACAGATGCACGCTCGACGGGCCTTCCTCCTGGTAGACGAAGTGGTTGAGCCGGGCGCCCTCGTCGAGGAAGAGTTCGGCCACGATATTATTGAAGCTTGTGCCGCCCTCGGCGGTGAT
>JAEPNS010000492.1 GCA_017643325.1 Alphaproteobacteria bacterium
CAACGACATGGCGCTGTTGTTGAAATAGTTCAGGAAGTCGGCTCGCTTGATGCCGCCCTTCTCGCAGAGCACCGTGATTTCGGCGAGGCACTGGGCGACGACGCCCAGCATCACATTGTGGGCAAGCTTGGCGAGGCGAGAGGAGTCCCCTTCGCCGATGTAGGTCTCGGCCCGGCCGAGTGCCGCGATGTAGGGCCGCGCGATGTCATAGGCCTCTCGGGGTCCCGAAACACCCAGTGTCGCCTTGCCTGCAGCCACGGCGTGGCCGTTGCCGCTGATCGGCGTGGCGAGGAACATCACGCCCGCTTCCTCGGCCGCCGCGCGCATCGCCATCGAGGTCTCGATCGAGACGGTGGAACTGTCGCTGATGATTTTCGGCTTGGTGTCGCCGGAGAGCACGCCGTCCGGCCCGGTGATCATCTCGCGCAGCGCCTTGTCGTCCGTGACAATCGAGAAAATAATGTCCCGGTCGGCAAGGTCGGAAGGCTTGCCGACTACTTCAACGCCAAGCGGCTCGGCCTTGGAGGCTGTGCGGTTGTAAACCTTCACATCGGCCCCGGCCTTGATCAGCAGTTCGGCCATCGGGTAGCCCATCTTGCCGGTGCCGATCCAACCCACGGTATGCGATTTCATGTCTGCGCCGGCCATGTGCGGCTCTCCCCTGTGACTGGTGTTTGTTGCGTGACAGAATACAGTGACATGGGGGCCTGCGCACGAGTTTGTAGGCTTTCCAGCCCGAGGTGTTCGCGTTGCGTACAGGCCCGATGAGAGCTTTTCCCGTCAATCCGCCCCCCACATCCTTCACCGCATGGAGCGACGAGCGGCGCAACGCCGATCTCCGCGAGACAATGGCGCGTGCGCCGGATCCCGATGCGCTGTGGGTGTTCGCTGCGGGCTCGCTGATATGGGACCCGCGCTTCGAGCCTGCCGAGACCCGTGCCGCGACCCTGCAGACGCACACCCGCGCCTTCTCCTTCTGGACGATCCGCTCACGTGGATCGGTGGAGCGGCCGGGCCTCGGTCTTGCACTGGAGCCGGGCGGTGAATGCGCTGGCGTGGCGTTCCTCGTACCGGAACAGGGCAGAGAAGATATCCTCGATGCCTTGTGGCAACGCGAGATGAGCGGTGGCGTTTATGTCCCGACCTGGATCGATGCCGACACGGAATTCGGCACGATCCCTACGCTCGGCTTTGTCGCCAACCATGCGCACCGCAACTATGCGGGCCTGGCGCCGCTGGAGGATGCTGCGCGGATCATCGCCGACGCTCGCGGCACGCGCGGGACCTGTCATGAATACGTTGCGCTGCTTGTCGAGGCGCTTGACCGGCACGGGCTCGAGGACACCCACACGCGTGCGCTTCACGAGCGGATCCAGTCTCAT
>JAEPNS010000493.1 GCA_017643325.1 Alphaproteobacteria bacterium
GTGTGATTGTTTCACCTATTTATTCCCTTCAAGAACGCCCCTATCTTCTCCTCAACGCGGCGATGGCCGCAACGCAATACCCAGGAGAAGACCATGAGCAAGACCAGCTACCAGAACCACGACGAGACGGCGTTCGACTTCGCGCATATCGAGGCGCGGGCCCGCGAACTCCAGGGCGAGCAGGCGGCACGCCTGTTCCGCAGCTCGGCCCGGGCGATCGGCCGGACCTTCCGCCGCTAGCCGTCCCGCACCGACCGCCAGAACGGGAAAGCCCGGGCATCGGCCCGGGCTTTTTCGCTTTCCGTCGGACCGGAGCCCGACCGGATGACCACCTGAGTCAATGGACCCCTGCTTTCGCAGGGGTGACGAGCGAGAGGGTTCGGTCGACCGGACCTACGCCGCCTTGCCGAGCGGCTGTTCCTTGAAGTGGCCGACGAGGTAGTCGACGAAAGCGCGCACCTTGGCCGACAGGTGGCGGCCCGGCGGGTAGATCGCGTGCACCGACGGTTCGGGCTGGGCATACGCGCTCAGCACCTCGACCAGCCGCCCCTCCTCGAGGTCCGGGCCGACCATCCAGGTCGGCAGGTTGACCACGCCGAGCCCCTCGAGCGCCGCCTCCAGCAGCGCCTCGCCGTTGTTGGACGCGAGGTTGCCGTTGGCCTGGATCACATGCTCCTTGCCCGCATCGTCGGTCATGCGCCAGGTGTTGCCACTCGACAGGTAGGAGTAAGCGAGGCAGTTGTGCGCCTTCAGGTCGTCCGGCCGCTCGGGCTTGCCGCGCTTGTCCCAGTAGCCGGGCGTCGCCGCCACGACGCGCCGCGCCTCGGCGAGCTTGCGGGCGATCAGGCTCGAATCCTTCAGCTCCCCGACCCGGATCAGCATGTCGACGCCTTCCGCGATCGGGTCGACGAACTGGTCCGACATGGACAGCTCCATCGTCACGTCGGGATAGCGTTCGAGGAACTGCCCGATGATCGGCACGATGTGCCGCCGCCCGAACACGACCGGCATGTTCACGCGCAGGACGCCGCGCGGGTCGGCATTGAGCTCGGTGACCGCCGCCTCGGCCTCGGCCACGTCGGCGAGGATGCGCTGGCAGCGTTCGTAGTAGGCGCGGCCCTCCTCGGTCGGCGCGAGCTGGCGCGTCGTGCGGTTGAACAGCCGCACCCCCAGCCGGTCCTCCAGCCGCGAGATCTGCTTGCTGACGGCGGACGGCGTGAGGTTCATCGAGCGCGCGGTCGCCGAGAAACTCCCCGATTCCACGGCGCTGACGAACAGTTCCATCGAAGTGAGCGTATCCATGACTGTCCTGCTTGTTCCTCCCTGGCACAACCCGTTTACGCACGTTC
>JAEPNS010000494.1 GCA_017643325.1 Alphaproteobacteria bacterium
CGCGCGCCATTCCGACAGGCCGCCGGGCGTGAGCGTGATGTGGTCCACGCTGTCGAACTTCCGGCTCAAGGTATCGATCGCGGCACCGGCGGGGCCGACCGCGGCGGGCTCCAGCTCGGCGAGCGCGTCGTTGATCACCAGCAACCGTGTCGGCATCGCCCGTTCCTCGAAGCCCGGCAGCAGCACGCGGCCGACCTTCATGAGCATGTCCGCGCTGCGGGCGAACCACCCCACCGTATCGAAGCTTTCGGCGAGCGGGACGACCCCGTCGATGGGCACGCGGCCGTGGGTCGTGCGGATGCCGTAGACGCCGCAGTGGCTCGACGGCACGCGCATCGAGCCGCCGGTGTCGGTGCCCAGTGCCGTGTCGCACATTCCCCCGGCCACGGCGGAGACCGAACCGCTCGACGACCCGCCGGGAATGCGGTCCGGCGCGGCGGTGTTCAGCGGCGTGCCGTAGTGGAAGTTCTCACCCGCGAGGCCGAAGGCCAGCTCGTCGGTGATCGTCTTGCCGACCATCGTCGCGCCTGCGTCGAGCATCGCCCGGACGGCAGGCGCGTGTTCCTCCGCAGGCGGCCGGCCCTCCAGGAAGTCGGGATTGCCGGCACCGGTTTGCATGCCGGCCACGTCGAACAGGTCCTTCACCGCGAAGGTCACGCCCTGCAGCGGCCCGTCGCCCGCCCCCTCCACGCGCTGGATGGCGCCGGGCCGGAATGCTCCGAGACTGTCTTTCATGGCCACCCGCTCTTTTCGGTGTCGACGATATTTGTGACGTTTTGGAAAAATGGGGCCCGAAGAACACGCACTTAATTTCTTCGGGCGCCCAAAAAAACCACCGGAGGTGAGACGCACGGACGCCACATGTTCATGCCCGACCCAAAACGGGCTTGGCACCGTGCGAACAGTGGTCGTGACCCACGTAGCAGAAACCGTGCCACCGCCAGGCGACCGCGGGTGTCGCGGATATCCGGCAATCCCGGGAGGCCGGGCCGGCAAGGCCGGGACCGGACTGCCCAACAGTTGGCCGACTTGTGTCGCCGATGCCTGCCGAAAAGGCAGTGGTGCGTACCGGACCCCGGTTTT
>JAEPNS010000495.1 GCA_017643325.1 Alphaproteobacteria bacterium
GCCGCCGGTCACCGGCGTCTCGACCGCCACGCCCGTGTCGGGGTCGCGGGAGACGACCGTGCCGGCGTCGGCGTCGATCTGCTCCATCGGCACCTGCAGGACGACTCCCGTGCGCGGACAGACCGGCAGGAACGGGCTGTAGGTCGCGCGCCGCTCCTCGCCCAGCGTCGGCAGGATGACGGCCATGACCTCGTCGTAATGCGCGAGCATGTTCAACAGCGTCGCGTCGAACGCGCCGGACCGGTAGGCCTCGGTGGAGCTGCGGAACTCGTAGTCGAAGCCGAAGGTGTCGAGGAACGCCTGCAGACGCGCATTGTTGTGCGCGCCGAAGCTGTCATGGGTGCCGAACGGGTCCGGCACCGCCGTCAGCGGCTTGCCGAGATGCTCGGCCAGCATTTCCTGCTCGGGCACGTTCTCCGGCACCTTGCGCAGCCCGTCCATGTCGTCGGAAAAGGCGATCAGACGGGTCGGGATGTCCGACATGGCGGCGAAGGCGTGGCGCACCATGGTCGTGCGCGCGACCTCGCCGAAGGTCCCGATGTGGGGCAGGCCCGACGGGCCGTAGCCCGTCTCGAACAGCACGTAGCCCTTGTCGGGCGCATGCGCCGCGTCCGCGCCGCCGAGGCGCTTGACGATGCTGCGTGCCTCCTGGAACGGCCACGCCTTCGCGGCGTCGGCCAGTTCGCGATCGATCGACATGGGATAGCCCGTTCCTGTGTTCGAGAACGGGCGGAACCTATGTCCGAGCCGGGGCGCGGTCAACCGGCGCGCAAGGCGCGCCTACACGCGGATGTCGAGGCGTCCACCCTCCTGCGGCAGCACGCTGCCGGGCGCGGGCCGGTCGCCGGCCGGCG
>JAEPNS010000496.1 GCA_017643325.1 Alphaproteobacteria bacterium
CGCGGGCTCGATCTCGACATCGAGGCGGGCAAGTCCCTCGCGGTGATCGGCGGATCGGGCACCGGCAAGTCGGTGCTCATCAAGAACATCATCGGGCTGATGGAGCCCGACGCGGGATCGATCCGGATCGACGGCGAGGAGGTCGTGGGCATGCCCCCGGCCGAGCGCGAACGGATCACCCGCAAGTTCGGCATGCTGTTCCAGGGCGCGGCGCTGTTCGACAGCCTGCCGGTCTGGGAAAACGTCGCCTTCGGCCTGATCCAGGCGCAGGGAATGGGCCGGCGCGCGGCCCGGGAGGCGGCCCTGGAGGCGATGGTCCAGGTCGGGCTCGACCGCGACATCGCCGAGCGCTCGCCGGCGGAACTGTCGGGCGGGATGCAGAAGCGCGCGGGCCTCGCGCGCGCGATAGCGACGAAGCCGGAAATCCTGTTCTTCGACGAGCCGACGACCGGCCTCGACCCGATCATGGGCAGCGTCATCGACAACCTGATCGTCAAGTCGGTCCGCGAACTGGGCGCAACCGCGCTGTCGATTACACACGACATGGCAAGCGCGCGGCGAATCGCGGACAATGTGGCGATGATCTACGAGGGTCGGATCGTGTGGCACGGGCCAGTAAGCGATCTCGACAGCTCGGGGAACGAGATGCTCGACCAATTTATCCACGGCCGTTCCGACGGCCCGATCCGTCTGCGGGTTGCGGGCTGATGGCGAAGTCGTCCAGCCGCTTCGTCTGCCAGTCCTGCGGCGCGGTCCACGGAAAGTGGGCCGGGCGCTGCGATTCCTGCGGCGAGTGGAATTCGATCGTCGAGGAGG
>JAEPNS010000497.1 GCA_017643325.1 Alphaproteobacteria bacterium
TCGTACGACACGAGGTCCAGTCCGGCGCCGCCATCGAACGCGTCATCGCCCGCGCCCGAGACAAACGTGTCGTGGTAGGAACTCCCGATATAGCCTTCAACGCCGGATACGGTGTCGTTCCCGGCGCCGAGACTGTAGATCGAGCCGGTCACGACATTGATGCTGACGGACGCGTAAGCCGACGCGAAGCTGAGGTAGTCGAAACCTGCTCCGCCATCGATGATGTTGTTGCCCGAGCCGCCATCGAGGATATCGTTGCCGGCGCCGCCGATCAGGTGGTCGTCACCCGCGCCGCCGGACATGTTGTCGTTTCCGGAACCCCCGATGAGCCGGTTGGCGGACCCGTTACCCGCCAGCACATCGTCAAAAGCGCTGCCCGTAAGGTTCTCGAAATTGAGGGCACTGTCACTCACGCCTCCGCGCGAGACCGTCCCTGTGGCCAGGTTGCCCGTAATGGCAACGAGCGACGCGGAGTAGCTGAGGCTGTCGCTTCCGCCGCCGCCATCAAGGACCGAGGCGTTGCCGCCCCCGACGAATGAATCGTTGTGGTCCGTCCCGAGGACGTTTTCGATGCTGATCAGCGTATCGCTGCCACCGGCACCGGACACCGCCCCCGTCGAAAGATTGATCGTGACCCCGGCAGACAGTCCGGCATAGGACACCGTGTCGGACCCGCTCCCGCCATCGATGATGTCGTTGCCCTCACCCCCCGCGAGCACGTTGTTCGACGAATTG
>JAEPNS010000498.1 GCA_017643325.1 Alphaproteobacteria bacterium
AGGACTGCGAGATCGTGGAGTTCTTCTCCCCGCCGCGGACGGACATGTTCCCCGGGCTGGCGAACAACCCGTTCGGGGTGGAGAGCGAGTGAGGGGTGGTGCGCTGGAACTACCCCTCGCTCGTCACCCCTGCGAAAGCAGGGGTCCATTGACTCCGGCGGCTGCCCGGTCAGGCATCGGCGTTAATGGATTCCTGCTTTCGCAGGAATGACAAACTTTCTTGTCTCGACCGTCTCGGGGTCCCTGCTTCCGCAGGGGAGACGAAAGAGCGGAATGCGAATACCGACCGCCCCTCCCCGTCATGCCCGGACTTGATCCGGGTCCCGAAACATCCTCATGCTGAGCCTGTCGAAGTATGAGGATGCCGCCCTCGTCCTTCGTCAGGCTCAGGATGAGGGCTCAGTCAGGCAACAGGAACCACCCCCATGCAGCTCCCCACGCAGATCATCGACATCTCCATGGCCCTCGACGACGAGATCATCGTCGATCCGGAGCCGATGCGGCCGAAGATTTCCATGATGGGGCACGGCGACAGGCTGGAGCGGCTGCAGAAGAACTATCCGGGGCTCGACCCGGCGGACCTGCCGGGCGGGCTCTACTCGGCCTACGAGACCATCACGCTGGCCACCCACAACGGCACCCATGTGGACGCGCCGAAGCACTATCACCCGGTGGACAAGGACGG
>JAEPNS010000499.1 GCA_017643325.1 Alphaproteobacteria bacterium
GACGCCAATGGCGACGCCAAGAACGAGATCCGATTTGCGGTCACGCCGGGCTCCAAGGACTGGAAGACGTTTCAGGAGAACGGCGGGCTCTGGCGTCCGGCAGGCGGCGCTCCGACCGCATCCCCGTCTTCGGCACCTGCCGCCCCGGTGTCGCCGCCTGCCGCCAATCCGGGCCGTCCGGCTTGGGCGCAGTAGGAGGGCGGCTCGATGCTTCTCCGCCCCCGCCAGAAGGTGTTCGTCGAGCGCGCCGTCGATGCGCTCGATGAACATGGTAACACTCTGGGCGTCGCTCCGACCGGGGCCGGCAAGACGATCATGCTCTCGGGCGTCGTCGGCCGGATGCTGGAGGACAACGACGCCAGGGCCGCCGTGCTCGCCCACCGTGACGAACTGACGGCGCAGAACGTACTCAAGTTCGCCAAGGTCAATCCGAAGATCAGCACCTCGATCGTCGACTCCCGCACCAAGTCCTGGCGCGGGCGGACGACCTTCGCCATGGTCCCGACCCTGGCCCGTTCGGCCAACCTCGAGGCCATGCCGGCGCTCGATCTGCTGGTAATTGACGAGGCGCACCACG
>JAEPNS010000049.1:0-255 GCA_017643325.1 Alphaproteobacteria bacterium
GGTCGCGGCCGCTGCGCGATCGGCTTGTCGAGTTTTACGAGGATTATGCCCGAGACGTGCTGACCTACGAGTGGATCCGCATCTACATGTTCGCGGGTCTCGCCGGGGAAGACATCAACCGCCGCTACATCGCGCTGCTGGAAGACCAGCTGCTGGTTCCCATCGCGACGGAGGTCCGCCACAAAGCCGGTGCGCCGACGCCGGACGCCGAGCCGATCTCGAGCCTCGAAATCGAGGCGGCGTGGCACATCCACG
>JAEPNS010000049.1:265-4912 GCA_017643325.1 Alphaproteobacteria bacterium
TTACTTCGTGCGCAAGCACATCTACCGGGCCAAGACGGAGCCCGACCTGGACGCCTTTATCGAGGACGCGGTCAACCGCACGCTCGACGGCGCCATAGCCGTCACGCAGCGCGAGTTCGGCTAGATTTGCTCAGTCGGCGGCGTCGGACGGCATCACGATATTGCCGTCCTCGTCGAGCCGGATGCCCTTTTCGCCGACCCCGTCGAGCAGCGATTGCGCCCACGTCACGGCGCCGACCTCGTTGCCGCCGAGCATGGCGATCAGGATCGACGTCTCGTCGCCGATGTTGCGGAAGCCGCGCATCACGCCCGGCGGGACCGAAATCACGTCCAGGGGGCCAAGCTCGACCTCCTGCGGGTCGTCCTCGTCCCAGAAAATGGACCACCGGCCGTTCACCGGAACAAAGATCTCCCACACCGGGTGGTCGTGCAGTGCGGAGCCCTTGCCGGCCTCGGTGACGATGTAATTGAAGTTGACGCCGGCCGGAGCGGCGATCGCCGGGCTCGTGCTCGGGTCCTCGCCCGCAGCCGCGCCGATCACGTTCTTCACGTCGCGCTCGAATTCCGGCAGGGCCGTGTCGAGAAAGAAGGCGGGGCTGGGTTTCACGTCGTCATAGCGTGCGACGTATTTCTCGGTCATTTCGCGCGCCGAAATCTTCAGTTCGCTCATCCTGCGTCTCCTGTTCGGACCTGCTGCGAGGATTGCACATGGAGCCCGGCGGTTGAAAGGTGCCGGATACGAAAAAGGCCGGGCGGAGCGCCCGGCCTTGATGTTTCGGAGCCGCGACCCGCGTCACGCGTTTGCAGCTTCCTTCTTTGCCTTGCGCTTGTTCCACCAGGTCTGGATATCGAGCTTGAAGTGCTCGTAGTAGACCTTGGGGAAAATGATCAGGATATCGTAGAGCGCGACCCAGCCACCTTTCAGGGTCACCGGGATCGTGATCCACGGCGCCGCGCCGATGATCGCGATGTGCTCGTTGTCGTCGATCTTGTCGCGGTTCTGGAGCACCCGGTCGACGTTGTGCGCGAACGACCAGTCGGCGCGGTAGATCACCTGGCCCTCTGGATTGATCACATACACCGTGTTGGGCAGCAGGCCCCAGTCGTGGTGCCACTTTCCGTCGACGGTATCGACGATGATCTTCCGCTCCTCGTTGTAGTCGTCGCGGTTCCGCTTGGCGTAGGCGATCTTCTCGTCGATCGTCTCGGCCTGCTTGGCCTTCTCGCCAGGGTGCGCCTCGCGCACATAGACGACCAGCCATTCCACGTCGGGATACTTCTCCTGAAGCTTCGCGTAGGGCTTCACGTTCTTGACGTACATCGGGCAGGTTAGGCTGCCGGATTCGATCACCAGCCATTTGCCCTTGTAGTCGGACAGGCTGACCTCGTTGCCGTCGAGATCGGTGAGGGTGTAGTCGTAATTCACCCCTTCGCCGGCCTTCGGGCCCGGGAAATACCCGAGCTCGTAGTTGCTCATCTTGAAGCGGGGGTAGTTGTAGGTTTCCCCGCGTGCGGGAGCGCCCATGGTGTGCCTCCTTCCGGACCGCGTGTCGGTCTCTGTGTTGTTCCCCTCAAGTATACCAAATCGCATCCCCGGGATGTATGTCGGGAACGCAACCGTGATACTGGATACAAGCTCTTTCGGCGCACATTCGCCGCGTGCGCCGCATTGAGTTAGTATGTAGACGCAAACATCTGAAAAGCAAGGATGTTTCCTTGTCGAACGACAACGAACTGTTTGGATTCCAGCTCTTCGAGCTCGACGCGGGCTCGCAGTTCGCCAAGACCCCGCTCGAGCGGCCCCCGGCGGATTCGCCGGAGTTCCTCGACCTCATGGGGTCGTGGTTCGACGCGCCGGACGACTTTCCCCGCGAATTCAGCGCATTCCGCGAATATTCCTCTGTGCCGGACCGGTGCCGCGGGGCCGTCGTGGCCATCGGCAAGTTCGATGGCGTCCATGTCGGCCACAAGGCCCTGATCGACGCCGCGGCGGCGCGTGCCGACCAGCTCGGCGTGCCGCTCGGCGTCCTCACGTTCGAGCCGCACCCGCGCGCGGTGTTCGAGCCCGACAGCGAACCTTTCCTGCTGGCGACGCCCGACAGCCGCGCCAGGACGATGGCCGAACTCGGGGTCGACGTCCTGCTTGCCCAGTCCTTTGACCGCGCATTCGCTGGCCTCGAGCCCGAGGAATTCGTGCGTTCGGTCCTGGTCGAGGGGATGCGCGTCAGCCACGTCGTCGTTGGCCATGACTTTCGCTTCGGACGCAAGCGCGCCGGTGACCCGGAACTGTTGCACCGCATGGGAGCTGAATACGGCTTCGGTGTGACGGTGGTCGAGGCGGTGACCGTGGACGGCGACCTGGCCGGTTCGACGCGCCTGCGACAGCTGATAGAGCAGGGACGCCCGCGCGCCGCGGCCCGGGTGCTCGGACGCATGTGGGAGGTCGAGGGCACGCTCGAGATCCAGTCCGACCCGGCATGCGGCGACCAGCCCTGCGTATCGCTCGCCCGCTACCAGACGCCGGCCGAGGGCTGGTATGTCGTCACGGTGGCGCGCGCGGGCCGGGACGATCCCGACTGGGTCAGCGCCCGCGGGCAGGTGGGCGGTGTGGACGGATACCTGGCGCTGCTTGATATCCCCGACGCGACCGTTGCCGAATGGATCGGGAAAAGCGTTCGGGTCGCCTTCGTCGACTATCTCGGCAACCGCTGGGACACGCAGCCTGAAGAAGGCGGCTAGACCGTCGTCCAGCCGCCGTCGATGGTCAGGCTCGCGCCGGTGATCAGCTCCGACGCCGGTGAGGCGAGGAACACGATCGCGCCGGTGACGTCCGAGATCTTGCCGAGCCGGCCCATCAGGATCCGGTCCATCACGAACTGCTTGAACTCCGGGTTCTCGAACATCGGGGCGGTCATCGGGGTTTCGATGAAGGTCGGCCCGATGCAGTTCGAGCGGATGTTCTGGGGCGCGAGTTCGGCGGCGATCGCCTTGCTCATGCCTTCGACCGCATGCTTTGTCGTGCAGTAGACCGTACGGTTCGGCGAGCCGACATGTCCCATCTGCGAGGACATGTGGATCATCGACCCGCCGCGCCCGCCGGCCAGCATCCGCCGTGCGCAGGCCTGGGCCACCGTGAACATGGACTTCACGTTCAGGTCGAGCAGGAAATCGAGGTTCTCCTCCGACACGTCGACGAACGGCTCCGGCCGGTTCGAGCCCGCATTGTTCATGAGGATGTCGATGCGCTCGATGCCCTCGATCTTCTCGCGCACCTGGTCGGTGTCGGTGACGTCGCAGACCACCGGCGTCGCCTTGCCGCCCTTCGTCGTGATTTCCTCCGCGACGGCGTCCAGTTCCGCCTCGGTGCGGCTCACGAGCATCACTTCGGCACCGGCATCCGCCAGCGAAAGGGCGGCGCCCCTGCCGAGCCCACGTCCGGCTCCGCTCACCACGGCGACGAGGCCATCCAGGCGCAGGGAAGGGGTCACGAGATCGGCTGTTTCGGCAACGCTCATGGGTTTTGGCTCCAAACGACAGGCGCATGACATTGATGCGAGATTGCATTCTTGCAATCCGGATGGGGTGCGACCATAACCGACGCCAACGCCGGTTGTAAGGCCGGTGGAACGACTTCAATTCTCTCAAATAAGACAGGCGAGGGTAGCTAGATGGCGAAGAAAGCGACCGCAAGGAAAACGGCCGCGAAGCGCGGATCCAAGGGCAAGAAGAAGCTCCTGACGAAAGCGGATGTCCTGCGCAAGTGCAAGCAGCTCAACAACTGGGGCAAGTGGGGCAAGAACGACCAGCTGGGCGTTCTGAACTACATCACCCCGGAAGACATTGTTGAAGCCTCGAAGCTGATCAAGAAGGGCAAGGTCTTCCGCCTCGGCCTGAACCTCGACGAGAACGGCCCGCAGAACGGCCTGTTCGGCGGCCGCTGGAACCCGATGCACCAGATGCTCGCCACGGGCACCGATGCCGTCCAGGGCATCCAGGAGCCGCTCGTCGGCATGCGCTATGCGGACGATGCCATCAACCTTCCGACCCAGTGCGCCACCCAGTGGGATGCGCTCGCCCATGTGTTCGAGGGCGACAAGATGTGGAACGGCTACGACGCGACGCTCGTCGACGTGCGCGGCGCGCACAAGAACGGCATCGAGCATTTCGCCGACAAGATGGTCGGCCGCGGCGTGCTGCTCGACGTGGCCCGCTACAAGCGGAAGAAGCGCCTCGCGGACGGTGAGGAGATCACCATCGAGGATCTGGACAACACGGCGAAGAAGCAGGGCGTCGAGATCAAGCGCGGCGATTTCGTGATCGTGAACACGGGCCAGATGGCCGACTGCCTCGACAAGGGCGACTGGGGCGGCTACGCGGGCGGCGATGCGCCGGGCCTCGCGTTCGAGACCGTGGACTGGATCCACAAGAACGAGATCGCGGGCATCTGCTCCGACACCTGGGGCATCGAGGTGCGCCCGAACCGCAGCGTCGAGGGCGTGAACCAGCCCTGGCACTGGGTGACGATCCCGCACATCGGCATCGTCCATGGCGAAATCTGGTACCTGCGTGAGTTGGTCGAGGACTGCAAGGAAGACGGCGTGTACGAGTTCTTCCTGTCCGCGCCGCCGCTGGTCATCACGCGGGGCA
>JAEPNS010000049.1:4922-14421 GCA_017643325.1 Alphaproteobacteria bacterium
GCCATGTTCCGCTAGGAGCATGGCCCTTTTTGTTTGCTAGATTGGTGTCACGAGAAACGCGCAAAAGGCGCGACGAAAACCACGAGAGGGGAACGACACATGCATCGCCACGACGACCCGGACTATCGCTTCGACATGGAGCTGATCAAGGAGAAGTCCGAGCGCAACAAGAACTGGGGCAAGTGGGGCCCGGACGACGAGTGGGGCACCATCAACTATGTCGGCGCCGAGGAACGCAAGGCGGCCGCGGCGCTTGTGAAACGGGGCGAGGTGTTCTCGCTGGGCCTGAATTTTGACAAGGAGGGGCCCCAGCGCGGGCTGTTCGGCGGCCGCTGGAACCCGATCCACACAATGCTCGCGACCGGTACCGATTCCGTGCAGGACATGTACAAGGTGCCCGGCAAGAAATACGCGAACCAGTACGCCGACGACGCCGTGTCGCTGCCGCTCCAGTGCGGCACCCAGTGGGACGCGCTCGGCCATGTGTTTAACCACGGCAAGATGTGGAACGGCTACGACGCGACGCTGGTCGGCGCGCAGGGGGCGGAAAAGAACGCGATCCACAAGATGCGCGACAAGATGGTCGGCCGGGGTGTGCTTCTCGACATCGCCCGCTGGGCGGGCGTGGACTCGCTCGACGACGGCACCGCGATCGACGCGGACGACCTTGACCAGTGCGCGAAGGACCAGGGCGTCGAGATCAAGCGCGGCGACTTCGTGATCTATCGCACGGGCCATATGGAGCGTTGCCTCGCCGACAAGGAATGGGGCGGGTATGCGGGCGGCGACGCGCCGGGCGTGTCGTTCCACACCTGCGACTGGATGCACGACATGGAGATTGCCGCGATCTGTGCCGACACCTGGGGCTGCGAGGTGATCCCGAACGAGACCGACGACGTCTTCCAGCCCTGGCACTGGATCGTGATCCCCCAGATCGGGATCACCATGGGCGAGATCTTCTACCTGAAGGACCTCGCCAACGATTGCGCCGAGGACAAGGTGTACGAGTTCATGTTCGTCGCGCCGCCGCTGCCGATCACCAAGGCGGTGGGTTCGCCGATCAATCCGCAGGCGATCAAGTAGCTCCTGCGGGATCGTCACGATTGTCGGGCGGCGCCGGGGTTGCCGGTGCCGCCCGACGCCTTTAAGACAACGCCAAATTCCGCAACGCAGGGACGAGACAGATGGCCATTGAATTCCTGAAAGAGGGCATGGATTCGGAAGCCACCGACGAGGCGGACGCGAAGGTTCGCGATATCGTCGAAGGCATCCTCAACGACGTGAAGACCCGCGGCGATGCGGCCGTGCGTGAACTCTCCGAAAAGTTCGACAAGTGGACCCCGGACAGCTTCCGCCTGTCCGACGAGCAGATCAAGGAACTGATGAACTCGCTGCCCGAGCAGACCATCGAGGACATCAAGTTCGCCCAGGCGCAGGTCCGCAACTTTGCACAGATCCAGAAGGACGCATTGAAGGATGTCGAGGTCGAGACGCTCCCGGGCGTGACGCTCGGCCACAAGAACATCCCGGTCAACAGCGTCGGCTGTTACGTGCCGGGTGGCCGCTACCCGATGGTCGCCTCGGCGCACATGTCGGTCGTCACCGCCAAGGTGGCCGGCGTGCCGCGGGTGATCGCCTGCACCCCGCCGAACGAGGGCGGTCCGCACGCCGCGACGATTGCGGCCATGCACCTCGCCGGGGCTGACGAGATCTACTGTCTCGGAGGCGTCCAGGCGGTGGCCGCGATGGGCATCGGCACAGAGACCATCGCGGGCTGCGACATGCTCGTCGGTCCTGGCAATGCGTATGTGGCGGAGGCCAAGCGCCAGCTCTACGGCCGCGTCGGAATCGACCTGTTCGCGGGGCCGACCGAGGTGCTGGTCGTGGCCGACGACACCGCCGATGTCGAGATGGTCGTCGTCGACCTGCTCGGCCAGGCCGAGCACGGCCCGAACTCCCCGGCCGCGGTCATCACGACCTCGCGTACCCTCGCCGAGGCCATTCCGGCGGAGATCGAGCGCCAGCTCAAGATCCTCCCGACCGCCGACGTGGCGTCGGTGGCCTGGAAAGACTATGGCCAGATCATCCTGTGTGACACCCGCGAGGAGATGCTCGCCGAGGCGGACCGCTTGGCCTACGAACATGTGGAGATCCTGACCGAGGACCCGCGGTGGTTCCTGGACAACATGACCAACTTCGGCGCGCTGTTCATCGGGCCGGAGACCAACGTGTCCTACGGCGACAAGGTGATCGGCACCAACCACACGCTCCCGACCAAGGGCGCCGCGCGCTACACCGGCGGCCTGTGGGTCGGCAAGTTCATGAAGACCTGCACCTTCCAGCAGATCACGGAAGAGGCCAGCGCACTGGTCGGCGACTACTGCTCGCGCCTGTGCGAGGTGGAGCGCTTCTGGGGCCACAAGGAGCAGGCCGACCTGCGCCTGCGCCGCTACGCCGGACGCAACATCGGGATCGGCGCGACGGACGCGGCGGAGTAGCTGCAACCGGCAACTTCGGGAAAAAAGCCCCGCTCTCCGTCGAGGCGGGGCTTTTCCTTTAACCGGTCAGCGGGTGTTCACGGCCGGGCTTGCTTCGCGTACCACGCGGCGAGCAGGGGGAAGTTGCGGTCGGCCCAACCGTCTTCGATGGCCGCGTCGTAGTGTTTCCCGGTTTCCGCGATCACCGGAAGCTTGAGGCCACGGGCGGAAGCCAGTTCGGTCATCAGCCGGATGTCCTTCGCCGCGCCCGAGACCTCGAACACCGCGCCGTCGGGCGTGTCGCCACCAAGTGCCTGCAGGATGCCCGGCTGGAAGAGCCCCGCGACCTTCGACGCGCCGGAGGAATCACAAAGGATGTCGAGCGCGAGGTCGCTATCGATCCCCGCGTCCTCGGTGATCGCGAGCGCCTCGCCCAGCGCCAGCCAGTAGACCGACAGCGGCAGGTTGATCGCGAGCTTCATGGCCGCGCCCGTGCCGACCGGGCCGACATGGTCGAGGCGGCGGCACAGCTTGTCGAGAACCGGACGCGCGCGCTCCACGTCGTCTGTATCCCCGCCCGCCATGCCGAGAAGCTGGCCGTTGCGCGCCGGGGGCACGGTGCCGCCGACGGGGCATTCGATGAACGCGCCGCCCGCGCCGCGCACGGCCTCGGCCAGCGCCGTCGTCGTCCCGGGGAGGACGGTGCTCATCTCCACCACGAGTTTGCCCGAAAGGTCTGCCGACAGCAGGCCATCGTCGTCCCGATAGGCGCTGTTCACCGCGTCGTCGTTGATCAGCATGACGATGATCGTGTCGCAGGTGTCGGCGAGTGCCCGCGGCGTGTCACAGCGCGTTGCGCCGGCTTCCACCAAAGCGTCGGCACGCGCCGCCGTACGGTTCCACACCGCGACATTCTCGCCCTTGTCCATAAGGCGCTCGGCCATCGCCGCGCCCATCTTGCCCGTACCGCAAATTCCAACGGTCATGATCTACTCGCTCTCGTTTGCAAATTCGGCCAGCAGGGCATTCACCTGCGCGGCCTTCTCCATCTGGGGCAGGTGCCCGACATTCTCGAACCGGTGGACCGTCGCCCCGGCGGGCAGCTTGTCCGAATGGGCGGGCGGGATGACCTGGTCCTTGTCGCCCCAGATGCACATCACCGGGATGTCGATCGCCCCCAGCCGGTCGGCGAGCACCGTCTTCTGGGTGTCCCCGTCAAAGTTGGCCGCCGCGATAACGGCCAGCGCTTCCGGCACGCCGTCGGTACGCTTGTAGCGCAGGAACTGTTCGATCATGTCGCGGCTGACCAGATCCGCATCGTCCACCAGTTGCGACAGGGCGAGCCGTGCGCCGCGGCGTTTCTCCGCACCGATCATCTCCGCCAGGAAACCGCCGTTGATATCACCCGCGAGTCCGGCCGGGGCGATAAGGCTCAGCGACCGCACGCGGTCGCGGTTGTCCAGCGCGAACGCAATCGATATCGCGCCCCCCATCGAGTGTCCGACGAGGTGCGCGCGCCCGATGTCCAGCTCCGCCAGGAAGTTCGCGAGCGTATCCGCAAAAAAAGCGACGTCGCCATCACCGACATCCTTGGAACTCGCGCCATGCCCGGGCAGGTCGAGCGCGACGACCCGCCGGCCCGCGGCAAGGACCGGGTGGTTGAACATCCAGCCGTTGAGGTCCGCGCAAAGCCCGTGCACGAGCACCAGCGGCGCGCCGTCGCCGGTCCCGATGTCGAGGTAGTTGATATCTCGTCCGTCGATCGTGACCGTCTGCGGCGTCGCGGTTTCCCCTTCGTCGGCCTCCGGCACGAAGTCGGCATCGAACCCGGCCACGAAGGCATCGATCTGCGCGTCGGACACGCTCTCCGGCGCCACGACCGCAATCAGCCCGCCGACAGGGACCGTCTGGCCCACAGCGGCGACGTGCCGCCGCAACCGGCCGGGAAAGGGGGCCTCGTAGGCGTTGTTCACCTTTTCGGTCTCGACCTCGACGATCTCTTCGCCCTGGGCGATGTCGCTGCCCTCCGGCGCTAGCCACTCGACGACGGTGCCCTCCTGCATCTGCAGGCCCCATTTGGGCATGGTCAGTTTGCGGATCTCGTCGGACATCCCGGGTCCCCTCAGGCCGCGATCTCTTTCGCCGCCGCCACGATCTTGTCGGCATTCGGAAGGTAGAGGTTTTCCAGTTCCGGCGCGAACGGGACCGGCGCGTGCGGGGCCGTGACCTGCTTCACCGGCGCCTTGAGCATCTCGAAGGCCCCGCCCGCAACAAGTCCGGCGACATCCGCGGCGATGCTGCAGCGCGGGTTAGCCTCGTCGACCACAACCAGCCGGCCGGTCTCCTCGACGCTTTCGAGGATCGTTTCCTCGTCGAGCGGCGATGTGGTGCGCAGGTCGATCACCTGGGCCTCGATGCCGTCCTCGGCCAGCTTGTCCGCGGCCTCGCGCGCCTCAAGCACCATCTTGCCGAGTGCGACAATGGTAACGTCGCTGCCCTCGCGCAGGATGTTCGCCTCGCCGAAGGGGATCGTATAGGCCTCGTCCGGGACCTCGTCCGCGAGGTCGTACATGGTCTTGTGCTCGAAGAAGATCACGGGGTCGTCGTCGCGGATGGCCTGGATCAGGAGGCCCTTGGCGTCATAGGCATTGGAGGGGACCACCACCTTGATGCCCGGCACGGCGGTAAACATGCCGTACAGGCACTGGGAATGCTGCGCCGCCGCCCCGAGGCCGCCGCCGTAGGTCGTGCGGACGACCATCGGCGTCGTCGCCTTGCCGCCGAACATGTAGCGGAACTTGGCGGCCTGGTTGAGAATCTGGTCGAAGCAGACCCCCATGAAATCGCAGAACATCAGTTCCGCGACGGGACGCAGGCCGGTGGCGGCGGAGCCCGCCGCCATGCCCATGATCGCAGTCTCGCTGATCGGCGTGTCGATGACGCGCGCGGCGCTGAACTGTCCGTAGAGACCCTTTGTCACGCCCATGACGCCGCCGAAGGCATCCTCCTCGCCGTCGAGGCCGGCGCCGCCCGCGACGTCCTCACCCATCACGACGACGCGTTCGTCGCGTTCCATTTCCTGCCGCAGCGCATCGTTGATCGCCTCGCGGATCGTTTTTTTGGCCATGGTCTTTCCTCCCCGCGGGTCTAGTAACTGACGTAGATGTCGGTCATCAGGTCGGCCTTGCCCGGTGCGGGCGCGGCGCGCGCGGCCTTGACCGCGTCGTCGACCTCCTTGCGGGCCTTGTCGCGAAGCTGGTCGAGGTCGCCTTCCTCGAGCAGGCCCGCTTCGAGGACCTTCTGGCGGAAGATTTTCAGGCAGTCGTCTTTGTCCCGGTACTTCTCCACCTCGCCGTCGCCGCGATAGGCCTGCGGGTCCCCCTCGAAGTGTCCGTAATAGCGGGGCGATAGGGCCTCGATGCCCGACGGGCCTTCGCCGTTGCGCGCGCGTGCGATGCAGGCGCGCATGGCTTCGTGGACCGCGAAGAAGTCGCGGCCGTCGACCTTCTCGACCGGCATGCCGAACGCGGCGGCGCGTCCCGCGATATCGCCCGAGCCGACCGAATACTCCACACCGGTGCCTTCGCCGATGTAGTTGTTCTCGAACACGAACACGACCGGCAGGTCGAGCACGACGGCGAGGTTCATGGCCTCGAACACCGCGCCCTGGTTGGTCGCGCCATCGCCGACGAAGCCGATGGCGACGCCGCCTGTCTTGAGCGTCTTGGCCGTCAGCCCCGCACCGACGATCAGCGGCCCGCCCGCGCCGACGATCCCGTTGGCGCCGAGCATGCCCCTGTCGAGGTCGGCGATGTGCATCGAGCCGCCCTTGCCGCCGCACAGCCCGTCCTTCCGGCCGAACAGCTCCAGCATCATGCCCTCGACGTCGCAGCCCTTGGCGATGCAGTGGCCGTGGCCGCGATGGGTGCTGGCGATCACGTCCTTGTCTTCAAGGTCGAGGCAGGCGCCGACGGCGATGGCCTCCTCGCCGGCGTAGAGGTGAACGAAGCCCGGCATGTCGCCGGTCTCGAACTCCGCCGCGACCCGTTCTTCGAACTCCCGGATCGTGACCATCGTCCCGTAGGCCGACAAAAGGTCGTCTCGACTGAGCTGCATGCTGTTTCTCCTGGCCATGTTGGATCGAGCTTTTTGTTGTCGATCTCATTGACCCCATTTCACAGGTTGCATAGCGGGTCGGAAAAGCATCAATCTGCACAAGTTTGCTGCAATGGACTCACGAATGGACGTCTCGACGCTTGAAATCTTTATCGAAGTCATGCGCAAGGGAAGCTTTGCTGCGGTGGCGCGGGATCGCAATGTCGACCCGTCTTCGGTCTCGAGGACCATTGCCGCGCTCGAGTCCGAACTTGGAACGCGCCTGTTCCAGCGAACCACCCGACGACTCTCGCCCACCGAAGCCGGTTCGATCTACTTCGACAGGATTGAGCCGGTCCTCGGCGAAATCGAGAACGCGCGTGCGCTCGCCACGGATTTGTCGCGCGAACCCCAGGGAACGTTGCGGGTTACCGCTCCGGTCAGCTTTGCCCAGGCAAACCTGATTCCGCTGATCCCGGAATTCAGCGCGAAGTATCCCGATGTCGCGTTCGACCTTGTTCTCACGGACGACCCCGTCGATCTGCTGAGCGAGCGTGTCGACCTTGCCTTCCGGATCGGGCCACTCGACGAGAGCAGCTACGTGGCCACGAAGCTCGCCCCGCTCGTCGGGATCGTCTGTGCCAGTCCGGCCTATCTCGAACGTCACGGCACACCTGCCAGCCCCTATGAGCTTCGTGATCACAATTGCATGCTCCTGGACCTGGCGGGGTTCAGCCATCGCTGGAAATTCCGTCGGACGGGGGAGGACGAAATTGAAATCCCGGTGCGCGGGAATTGCCGGACATCGAACGCCATTGCTCTCAGGGATTTCGCTGTCGCCGGCATGGGGGTCATCCTCCAGGCCGAGTGGATTGTCGGACAGGCGATCCAGGAGGGCAGGCTGGTGCAGCTTTTCGGCGAACATCAGTCGACGGCGTCACGCTTCGACAATGCGATCTGGCTCATGTACCCGAGCCGCGACTACATGCCACTCAAGGTGCGCGCGTTTGTTGACTTCGTGAAAACGCATTTCAAGTCGCTCCGGTCATAGTTGCCGGGCATTCATGCGGTCGCCGCACGAGAGCTGCGTATACGGCGCCCTGTTTCGTTCCCCTGCCCAAAGTACGCTTTGGGCAGCGCAATCGAACGGAGAGGAGACCACGCCGATGCTTTACATCCTTCAATACTGGGTCCGGATACCCGAACACTGGGACGCCGAGACCGAGGCGCAGGAGCGCGCCAAGGAGGCCGCGCGGGCCAAGGAACTGATTGCCGACGGCTACGTCGTGCGCGCCTGGCGCTCGACCGCGACCCAGGCGACGATCTCGCTGTGGCAGGCGAAGGACCACGACGACCTCCACGAGGCCTTCCTGTCGCTGCCGCTGCACCGCTATTTCTTTGATGTCTTGGTGACACCGGTCGTCGAGCACCCGGTCTCGCTGATCGCCAGGGAGGCGGGCATCGAACTGCCGCCGGTCTGAGCGGGGTCGGCACCACGCACGCAAACAAAAAAGGGCGGCCCCGGGGGCCGCCCTTTTCCGACTGGGTTCTTGCGAACTAGTTGATGGCGTACTCGTGGACCGGCTTGGCGCCGTTTTCCTTCGAGAGCTCCATCAGGCGCTTGAAGGTCGCCTTGCCCGGGAAGCCCTGGTCTTCGTATTCTTGGGCCTTCTGCTGGACCCAAGGCTCGATCGCGCGAGCCATGACGCCACGCTCCTCGTCGCCCAGGTCGCGGACGGTGACGCCCTGCTTCTTGAGGTTCTCCAGCGCGGAGGTGAACTTCGCCACGCCCTCGTCCTCGACGGCCACGTTGTAGACCTCGGTCTCTTCCATGATGATCTTCTTCACGGAATCCGGCAGCTTCGCCCAGGTGTCGTTGTTCACGGTCACCGGGTAGGCCACCACCGAGCCCCAGCCCATGGTCGTGTAGTACTTCGCGACTTCACCGAACTTGAAGCCGAAGTACGGCGCCGGGAAGATCACGATGCCGTCATACACGCCGGACTGCAGCGCGTTGTAGACCTCGTTCAGGTTGGTCTGGACCTTCGCCGCACCGGCGTAGTCGAGCCACGGCAGGTTCGGACCGGCCGCGCCGATCTTCACGCCCTTGAGCTCGGACATCTTGGTCCAGGGGAACTTGGTGCCCAGGCCGTAGTCGTCGAACGCGCCGTTCGCGATGTAGGTCTGGTTATAGTTGTCCGAGAACACCTTGTAGAAGTAGTCGAACTCCTTGTGCACCTGGCGGGTCGTCGGACCCATGATCTTCGGATCGCCGGAGATGAACGGGTTGAAGTAGTTCAGGTTGTGGACGAACAGCTTGGTCGGCTCGAAGCACGAGCACATCGCGCCGATGTCGACGAGGCCCTTCTGGGTGGATTCCAGAACCTCGAACAGGTTGGCGATGGTGCCGCCGTAACCTTCGATGAAGCGGACCGTGTGGTCGGTCTCTTCCGCGACACGCTTGGTGACGTTCGGAACGAAGGTCTTGTTGAGCTGGTTCACGCTGGCCAGCGGCGCCGACGGATGTCCGGCCGCAATGCGAAGCGTGAAGTTGTCCGCCTGAGCCGGCATCTGCGTCACGGCGAATGCCGCAACGAAGGCACCAACGGCGACGGCGCCGCGTAAAGTTTTCTTGTCGTGTGACATTAGATGTCCTCCCTTGAACTCTATTTTTGGTTCAACCGGTTCACAGGCCGGTTTGGAAAATACGTAACGGTAACAACAACTCGATGAATGGTATCTTGGCGTGATTTTGTGGCGATTGGAAGGCATTTGCGCCCTTCGGAAACGTCTGCAAATTCAAAAAAAAGGGCGGCCTGAGGCCGCCCTTTTCAGTCAGTGTTCCGAAGAACTACTGGATCGTGTAGACGTGGACCGGCTCGGCGCCGTTTTCCTGCGCCAGTTCGATCAGACGCTTGAAGGTCGCC
>JAEPNS010000004.1 GCA_017643325.1 Alphaproteobacteria bacterium
CAGTGCCCGGGCCCGGTCACGAGGTATGCGCCGCGGTTCCATTCATCGGATTTTGTCGGGTCGGGCTCGAAGCGGCCCTCGTCGAAGAAGAGCAGCTTCCAGCCGAACATGCTCAGGCGGACGCTGAACGGGAAGGGCAGGTCATGTTCGGGCACGGCGTTGCGGACTGCCGGGACGGTATCGAGATACGCCTTGAGGTCGAGCACGTCCGCGTCGGTCATGCGCGTGTAGGAGGTGTAGGGGAAGGTCGGATAGTAGTGCTTGCCGTCGGGCGAGATGCCCTCGCGCATCGCGCGCATGAAGTCCTCGTCGCTCCAGCCGCCGATGCCCGTGTCCGCGTCCGGCGTGATGTTGGGCGAGAAGAAGGAGCCGAAGTCGGTCTTGAACTCGCGCCCGCCCGCGAGGAACGCGCCGCCCTCGGGCTTCGTGTGGCAGCTCGCGCAGCCGGCGGTCGCGAATACATACTCCCCGCGCTCCGCGTCCGCCGCGTGGGCTGCGGCCCCGGCGAAGAGGATCAGGGCGGCCGTCAGTCCGTGCGTGATCGTGCGCATGCTGTCTCCCAAATGAAAATCGCCCGGCGTGGCCGGGCGATTCTCCGATCTTTCGATCAGGCCTGTCCAGTCGAAGCTAGACCTTCGGTCCGCGATAGACCTTGTGGCAGGCGCCGCAGGTGGCGCCGATCGAGCCGACGACGGCCTTCGGGTCGCTGCCCAGGTTGCCCGACTTGGCGTCCGCGGCCACCTTGCGCGCCGCATCTCCCATCGCGGCGGCCTTGGCCTTGAAGTCGTCGAAGTTGTCCCAGATCTCCGGCTTGGCGCGGGACTCGGCCGGGATCGACTTGGTCTCGAACAGCGCCGGAACGTTGTCCGAAATCGTCGCGATCGTCTCGGCCGCCGTGGCCGCGGCCACGTTGTCGCCCGCACCGACGGCCTCGCCGAGCTTCTTCATGTTGCCGCCGATCATCTTCATCGCGGCATTGCGTTCCTTGTAGAGGTGACCGTCGGCCGACGCGACGTCGCTGCCCACGGTGCCGAAGGTGATGCCCACGGCCAGCGCCGCACCTGCGAGCAGGCCGACCTTCCAAGTCTTACGAACCGAATTCATGCTGTTCTCCCTGTTCCCCGCCATATCGGGTGGAGCGCGACAACCCGCCGCACTGGGTCCTACTGAAGCCCACCAACCCTCTGGATTTCCATCGAAAAACCGTCTCGATCACGCGAACGTGAATGAAATCCGGAAAATGATTCAACGCCGCGTGAAATCGGGAATAAAGCGGGGCGGGCACTGTTAATGTGCACGTGTGGTTGCGTCTGGAACGCGTCGGAGGACCCCATGACACCCATTCGATTCGCGCTGTCCGGACTGGCCCTTGCCGCATTCGTGGGGCTGCACGCCCATGCCGCCGCCGGCGACAAGCCGGTCACGGTGATCGAACTCTTCACCTCGCAGAGCTGCTACTCCTGCCCGCCGGCGGAAGCCTATCTGGGCGAGCTGGCGGGGGACACGAGCATCGTCGCGCTCGAATACCATGTCGACTACTGGGACAAGCTGAACTACGGCCGCCACGGGCGCTGGAAGGACATCTGGTCGAGCCCCGAGATGACCGCGCGCCAGCGCGACTACAACGCGGAACTTCGCGACACGCGCGGCGTCTACACGCCGCAGATGGTGATCGACGGCCGCAGCGAGGCGGTCGGCTCGCGCCGCCGCGCGGTGAGCAACCTGATCGACAAGGCCCGCAACGACGGTGCCCCGCGCGTCGCCGTGACGGCGCGCACCCGCGAGGACGGCGGGATCGACATCGACCTGCCGGCGGCCGCCGGGACGACGGCGAATGTCTGGCTGGTGACCTTCGTGCGCGAGCACACGACGAAGGTGCTGCGCGGGGAGAACCACGGC
The DNA here is from genome assembly GCA_017643325.1 of Alphaproteobacteria bacterium. Classification (GTDB taxonomy): domain Bacteria; phylum Pseudomonadota; class Alphaproteobacteria; order UBA6615; family UBA6615; genus JABJAG01. The sequence continues at coordinate 1,900 of JAEPNS010000004.1, forward strand.
AAGACGCTGACCAACCACAACATCGTGCGCGACGTGCGCAAGGTGGGCTCGTGGAACGGTGCGGCCGGCGCGATTTCGGTGAAAGACCTCGCGCTGGAGGACGGGCAGGGCTGCGCGGTCCTCGTGCAGGACGGCGAGGTCGGGCCGGTGCTCGGCGCGACCTACTGTCCGGCGGGCGCGGGCGGCGCGGCTTCGTAGCGCCCCGCAATAGGTATTACCCCGCCTGCCGCGCGAAGTTGCCGGCGTCCAGCGTGCGCAGGTTGTCGGCGTTCTCGAGGAACCATGCATAGGTTCGCTCGACACCCTCACGCAGGCTGATCTTCGATTCCCATCCGAGTGATGTCAGGCGGCTGACGTCGACCAGCTTGCGCGGCGTGCCGTCGGGCTTCGAGGTGTCGTAGACGAACTCGCCCTCGAAGCCGACCACGTCGGCGACAAGCGCCGCGAAGTCCGCGATCGAGATGTCCTCGCCGACGCCGATGTTCACGAACTCCTCGCCCGAGTAGTTCCGCATCAGGAACACGCAGGCGTCCGCCATGTCGTCGGCGAACATGATCTCGCGCCGCGGCGTGCCGGTGCCCCAGATCACGACCTCGCCGGCGCCTGACACCCTGGCATCGTGCATCTTGCGGATCAGCGCCGCGACCATGTGGGAGGTCTCGTAGTCGAAATTGTCGCCGATCCCGAACAGGTTGGTGGGCTGGACGCTGATCGCGTCGAAGCCGTACTGGCGCCGGTAGGCCTGGCACATCTTGATGCCCGCGATCTTGGCGACCGCGTACCACTGGTTGGTCTCCTCCAGCGGCCCGGTGAGCATGTAGTCCTCCTTCATCGGCTGCGGCGCCTCGCGCGGCATGATGCAGGTGGACCCGAGGAAGAGCAGTTTCTTCACGCCGGACCGGTAGGCCGTGTCGATCAGGTTGGTCTGGATCATCAGGTTCCCGGCGATGAAGTCCGCCGGATACTTGTCGTTGGCCTGGATGCCGCCGACGACTGCCGCGGCGTCGAAGACATAGTCGGGCTTCTCCGACGCGAAGAAGTCGCGCACGGCGCCCTGTTCCATGAGGTCGAGCTCGGCGCGGGTGCGCGTCACGATGTTCTCGTAGCCCTGCGCGTTGAGCTGGCGGATCATCGCCTGCCCGACGAGCCCGCGGTGGCCCGCCACGAAAATCTTGCCGTCCCTGTCCATGCCCTTCGCGGTCCTCTGCCCGGTTGCGCGGTCTTTGCTTTTGCGCGTGCGATACTACTTCCTTGCCTTGAGGCCTGTCGCCCCGCTTGAAGGCGCGACGTCGAACCGGGAAGGACCAGCATGGCAAAAAAATCCGACAAGCGACCGCCCGTGGCCGTGGGCCATGTCTCCCTGGACGTGAAGGACGTGCCGGGAGCCAGCGCGTTCATGCAGCTGCTGGGCCTGCGTCACGTGTTCGAGAACGAGACGCAGACTTTCGCCGTGCTGGAGTTGCGCGGCGGGACGCACCTGATCCTCCGCAAGTCACGCAAGAAGATCAAACAGGGCGAGGTCGCGCCGGTCGACCTGATGGTCGACGACGTCGAGGCGATGCGGGATTTCTGCAAGGAGAAGAAGCTGAAGCCGTCGAAGATCACCTCCGGCTCGGTGCACAGCTCCTTCTACGTGCCAGGGCCCGACGGCTGGTCGATCAAGATCACCTCCTCGCACACGGGCGGGCGCCCCGTCTGACACCCTGCCTGATCCCCGGTTTTCGGAGGGGGCGTTCGCGCCCGGCACAGGCGTCGTGACGCGCGCCGTCCTTATGCGGGAACCGGCGGCGCGCTAGGCTGGATCTCCGTTCGACCCATCCGGAGCGCCTTCATGCCCGACCGTTTTGGCCCGCGCGGCGTCGTCGCCGTCCTGATCCCGGTGCAGAATTCCAACATGCAGCCGGAATACGAGATGATGCGCCCGGAGGGCATCAGCAACCAGATGTACCGCTTCAACATCACCAGCCCGGACACGGTGGGCGAGGCGGTGCTCGACGTGGTGCCGCACACGCTGAAATGCTGGCCGGACATGATCGTCGGCGGCAACTCGCTGGAGATGCGCGACTGGTCGCTGGAGAAGCAGCAATGGTACACGGGCGAGTTCGCGAAGCTGACCGAGGGCAAGCCCTTCGTGCTCGCGACCGACGCCGTGATCTCGGCGCTGAAGACGCTGGGCGCGAAGCGCATCGGCATGATGTCGCCGCTGTCGGTCGAGAACTCGCAGAGCGCCGTCGACTACTACACCGCCCACGGCTTCGAGATCGCGAAGGCGACCGCGCTGCTGGTCGACCACCCCGTCAATGCGGTCAACGTGCCGATGGAGCGGGTGATCGAGGCCTTCGGGGAGGTCGACGCGCCGGACGTCGACACGCTGCTGCATGTCGGCGGCTCGCTCGGCATCGTGCCGCTGATCCAGGAGCTGGAAGACAAATTCAGCAAGCCGGTGATCTCCGTCAACGCGGCGACCTACTGGTACGCGCTGCGCCGGATGGGCATCGACGACCCGATCCCCGGCTTCGGCAGGCTGCTGCTCGAGCCGAAGGCGGCGTAGACGCTACTCCGCCGCCTGCAGCCGGTCCGCGAAGCGGAAGCCGACCTTGTCGAGCTTGTTCAGGACATCCTCGCCGAACCTGTCGATGATCTCCTGTCCGACAGCCGGGTGGAACACAACCTCGTCCCTGGTGTCGCCCTCCGGGGTCTGGATCATCACCAGCAGGCGCGCCGTCTCGTCGGAGATGTTGTTGAAGTCCCGGTAGACGCCCGCCGGCACGGAGATGAAGTCCAGCGGCTCGAGCTCGACGGAGTTCTCGCCGTTCTCGCCCCACGACACCCGGAACCGGCCGTTCAGGCAGAAGAAGTTCTCGACCGTGTGGGAGTGGCTGTGCAGGCCCGGATGGTTGCCCGGCGGGCACTCGGCGATGGTGACGACCAGACCGTCCGCGCCCGTCACCGGCGCGACGGCCGAGCGGCCCTGCCAGTTCTCCGGCGACATCACCGGGTATACGGAATCGGCGGACACGACCTCGACGGCCTCGGCCGGGATGCCGGTCCCGTCCATGATCGACTGCTTGTAGGGCACCAGGTCCTTGAACCGCGCGACGCGGCTGTTGACGTCGGTATTCTTAAGATCAACGGCTTTCATGGCGTTCCTCCCGTTGTTGGATGACGCAGCATATCCTAGTTTCCCGGCGAACAGGGAGGCCGACATGCCCGATTTCTACAAGCCCGACCTTGGCGCCAACCCCGACGACCCGTTCGCGCGCGATGCGGACGGCAGGCTGGTGCGCCGGTCCTTCTGGCTCGACATGAGCGACCGCTCGCTGGTGATGGCGATGACCCAGGGGCTGGGCGCGAACCTCGCCAACGAGCACAAGCGCGCGCACCTGGCGGACATCGGCCGTGCACACCTCGTCGACCAGGTGTGCGTCCAGGAGATCATCCCGCCCGACGGCGCGTAGGCCCTACTTCAGCGGCGAGAAGTTCGACGGCATCAGCATCGTCGAGGTCATCTGCTCGAGATACTCGCGCCCGGCCCTGGTGAACTCGGTCCAGGCGTCTTCCTTCGCGATCCCGGCTCGGGCCTCGGCGCGTTCGGCGAGGCTCTTGTAGGCCCAGAGGTGGCAGACCTCGTTCGGGTTCGGCCCCTCGGTGATCCAGGCGCAGACGTTCTTCGAGTATTTCTCGCGCGTCGGCATCACGCCGAGGAACAGGTCCATCCACGGCTTCGCGCCGCCGGGCTTCAGCCGGTAGTTGCGGAACTCGTAGAAGTTGCCCTCGCCCTCCGGTGCGGTGAGCTCGCGCGTCGGGTGCAGGAAGCGCGTTTCCTGGTTGACCAGCAGCGGGCGCAGGCGCGGGACGTATTCTTTCGTCCAGCCGTCGAGCTTGCCCAGTTCGGCGCGCAGGCGTGCGCGCTCCTCGAAGCTGTCGTAGCGCCACAGGTGCATGACCTGGTTCAGCGGGCCGATCTCCGTGTACCAGTAGCCCTCCAGCACGCCGTAGTCGTTGCCGCGGACCTTGCGGCCGACTTCCTCGTTGGCGGCGAGGACCTCGGGAATGGCGCCCGGGCGGGTGGTGTAGGTGCGCAGTTCGTGGATCATGATGTTCCCCCTGGAAATATCGTTCGTTGCACGCAGCCTGCGCGTGACGCGGCCCCCGCGCAACCGCGGCCGCCGGTTTATCGCGGTGCGTGAGACGGACCCGTTCCGCCCCGGTCAGGACGCCGTGGTCTCGTGGATGTTGGTGCCGCCGCCCGTGCGCAGGATTTCCTGCGCCTGCGCGGTCTCGGCCGGGCCGGTTGCGTGCACCCAGCAGACGATGCCGCCGTCCCGCACGTTTTCCTGGAGCTGTTCGCGCCAGTCGTCGTCCACATGCTCGCTCAGCAGGTCGTCCACGGAGAGTTGCGCGGCGGCGGACGTGCCGGTCGCCACGCCGACCGGTCCGCCGACCGCATAGGCCGCGGCGGCCGTCCCGATCTCGGTCAGCACGGCGACGCTCTCGCTGATGAAGTCGATGGCGTCGTCGATGGCGGATTTGGTCCCGAGCGATTCCCGGGGCGTCCCGGGGTCGTCGGCGAGTTCCGCGGCCGGGGGCACCCGGCCGAAGCGGTCGACGATGGCGTCATGGTCTGCCAGCACGCTGATGCGGTCCGGCGCGACGCCCGCGTCGAGAAGCTTTTCCAGCGCGTCGAGAAACTTGTCCGTGTCGTTGAAGGTGGCGACGACGACGTGCGATTGCGAACTGGCCATGCGATTCCCCGGTTGGTTCGCGGCAATCTACTCCAGCGACGCCGCCTCTGCCACGCCTGCCTCTGCAACGCCCGACGCGGGCGGGCGTTCGACGGCCTCCGCGGTCACCACGTAGCGCAGCGGGCCGTTCGGGACCAGGGCCTCGAAGGGGTAGCAGGTGACCAGCGAGACGACGGACCGGTCGCCGCCACCGGCAAAGCGTGCGGTGCGCGCGTCGACGATCTCGCTGCCCGTCAGTCGGTAGATCACGCGCCTGCCGTCGGGCCGCTCCAGTTCCACGGCATCCCCCGGTTTCAGGTCTTTCAGGAAGGTGAAGTGGGTGTCGCGGTGCCCGGAGACGACGCTGTGCCCCCGGTAGCCGGGGGCCGCCGTGCCGGTCAGGTGGCCGGGCCCGAAGGCCAGCGTGCGCCCGCTGGCACCCGCGAGCACGACCTGGTCGATGCCGTGCGCCGGCACGCGCAGCCGCGCGACCGGGGCGGTGTCCGCCCACGGCCACGGCCGGGCCGCATCGTTTTCCGCACCCGACCGGCGGGCGTCCCATGCCCGTTCGAGGAGGACCTGCGCCACCGCCGCCTTGCCGTGGATCCACGCGGCGCCGCCGAGCTGCCAGACACCGAGGCCCAGCAACCCGGCGGCGCCGGCCAGGAGGAGAGACGGGCGGGAGCCCGGCAGGTTGCGGATCATGGCTTGCTCCAGCGGCGGGCGAACAGCAGGAGCAACAGCGCGGCCAGCAGGGCGAGACCGCCGGTGAGCGCCATCCGCTGCGCCGGGGTGGCGGTGTTGGGGAGGCCGACGGCCTGCCGGAACGCGGCGCTCTGCGCCATGTCCGCGGCGACCGGCGCCATGCCGGACGGGCCCATCGCCTGCTTGCCGAACACCTTCTCGAAGTTCATGCCGTCGGGCAGGTTCCGCTCGATCTCACCGGTGACAAGATCTTCATTATCCGGGCGTGCGATCTCTTCCTCGTCGACGGCGACCAGGCTGGTGAATTCGGTCACGAGCCGATAGGCAAGCGCGGTTTCCACGATCCGTGCCCTGGTGTCCTCCCGCTCGCCCGGCGTCTGGCCGCGCGTGCCCTGCAGTTCGGCGACCCTGGCGCGGGCCCAGACGGCACCTGCGCCTTCCGCGGGGCGCAGGCCGGAAAGGTCGATCTCCCGCGACCAGGCGGCATCGCCGCGCCGGCCCGTGATCGTGAGCGTGCCTGTCAGTGTGTCGCCCGTCAGGCCGGGAAAGCGCGTGGCGAGGTTGACCGGTTCGCCGAAATACAGGTCCGGGACGCGGGCGGGAAAGGTTTCCGGCGGGGTGTCGCCGGGAATATTCCACGACACGCGCAGGTCAGTGACGGCCGGGCGTTCCAGCTTGCGCAGGAGGGCGGAGACCTTCGCGTCGATCTCGCGCGGGTCGTCGACATAGGTGAAGGTGCCGCGACCGGCCTCGGCGGCGCGTCGCATGAAGAAGCTGTTGGGGGCGGGGCCGATCCCGACTGTGAACAGGCGGGCATCGGCCAGCCGGCGTTCGATGAGCGTGAACAGCTCGCGCTCGTTGCTCACGGCCCCGTCGGTGAGGAACACGACCTGCATGAGCCGTTTGGGGTCGCGCGGATTGTCGAAGGCCTGTTCCAGCGCGGCGCGCATCTCGGTGCCGCCGTCGGCCTCGATCCGGTCCAGCGCGTCGAAGGCGCGGGTCACGAAGTCCTCGTTCGCCGGACGGAGGCCGTTGAAGAGCTTCCGCGACGTGCTGTCGAACGCCACGAGGTTGAAGCGAGCATCCTTGGGCAGGCGGGAGATGGCCAGCCGGATCGTCTGCTTCGCCTGCGCGATCGCCGGTCCGTGCATCGAACCCGACTTGTCGAGAATGAAGACAACGTCGCGCGGCGGGGTCTCACCGGTCCAGCTGTCAGCGTCCGGCGGCAGGATCGACGTGACGAGGTGCGCCGCGCCGCCGACCGTCTCCGCGAACAGGCCGACCTGCGGCTGTGCGCCGGACACCGGGGCCCAGTTCAGCACAAAATCCCGGTCGGCCGGGACCTCGCCCTCGGCGAGCGCCACGACGGCGCGGGTCTCACCGTCGCGCGTGACCGCGACCCGGTGGTTCGGGGAGTCAAGCGTGGCGACGGGAACGCCCGCGTCCAGCAGGACGGCGAGCGAAACCGGGTTGATCCGGCCGCGCCCCGGGTTGCGGATGGGCCCGAACAGGTCGCGGCCCCGCGGCGCGGTGGCCTGGGTTCCGGATTCGTGGCTGATCCGCTGCAGTTCCGGCCAGCGGTTCCCGCGCGGCTGCGGCGGCACCACGACGAGGGCAGGCTCACGGCCCGGCGTGTAGCGCGGCGCGACGACCAGCGGGAAGCGGTAGCTGTAGCCGCCATCGGCAAAGAGCACCCGGTCCTGGTACTCGATCTCGACGACGATCTCCGCGCCCGGCGCGATATTCGCGACGGAGGTGGAGAACACGTTGGGCCGGGCGCTCGACAGCAGCGCGGCGTTGCGCCCGGCCGCCGCGGCCTCCCTATAAATCTGCTCGGCCTCCTGCTTCTCGAGAATCCGGCCCTCGATCTCGCGCTCGCCCACATGCATCACCAGCCGGTCGACCGCCGAGCGCTCGGGCAGGGGGAACACGTAGACGCCCTCCATCCAGACCTTCGAGGGATTTCGGAACCGCTGGCGGACGTTCACCCGGGCGATCTCGCCCGAGATGTCGATCACGACCTCCGACGACAGGGTCGGCGCGGAGAAGATGTCGTCGGTGAGCTCGGTTTTGAAGAACAGGCCGGCGGGCGCCGTGGGCGTGTCGGCGCGCGCCACGGCGACCATGGCGACGAGCATCACGACGGTCAGCGCGAAGCCCATCGCGATGGTGCCGAACGCGATGCGGTGGCGGGCATGCGTCGCTTCGCTGACGACGGACGGCCGGTAGGAGGTGTGGTTCATCGTGCGGTGTCCCGTGTTGGTGTTTTTTCGGGTGACCGCATAGGGCGCGCCAAGCTGGGCGCCCGTGGTTCGCAAAGAGGGCGATTTGTTGGTTTGTTCGCGACGGTGGGTGGCTCGCGCCACGCGTCACCCCCGCCTTCGCGCGAATGACGCCGGTGTTTCGCTAGTGTCTGCAGCAGCGGGCGAGGATCGCTGCGAAATCCTCCAGCATGTCGTTCCCGCGCCAGGCGATGTGGTGGTCGGGGCGGACCAGTACGAAATCGGCACCGTAGAGTTCGCGCACCGCGGCGTCGTCGAGCAGGACCTGGGTGAGCGGCACGGGCGTGTCAGGCAGCCCCGTCTCCTCGCCGGACAGGTTCAGCAGCGTGAAGCCCGGCCCGTACAGGTCCTGCAGCGCGCGCCCGCCGTCGAGCCATGCGTGGGGCGCGCGGCCGCCCGGCACGGCGCTCGGGACATATTCGAAGGGCGAATCCTCGGGCGCCGTTGTGCCGTCGGCCACGACAAGCGGCGAGCCGTCGTAGCGCGCGCCGAGCTGGATGCCGAGCGAGCGGAATTCCTCGGTGAAGGTCGCGAGGTGCGCGCCGATCTTCGCGCGCGCCGCAGCCCCCGCGTTGCTGTCGTCCTCGAGGTCGTCGGGGATCTCCAGCCCCGCCACGGCGCTGGCGAACTGGTGGGACATGGTCGTGTTTCGGATGCCGATCGGGCGCCGTTCCGCCTCGTAGGTATCCAGCAGCACCGGCGGCGCCCAGCCCTGCACGACCCCGGCCAGCTTCCAGGCGAGGTTGGCGACGTCGTCCACCCCGGTGTTCATCCCGAAGCCGCCGGTGGGGGTGAACAGGTGGACGGAGTCCCCCGCCATGAGCACGCGGCGGTCCTGGTAGCGGTCGGCGACCAGCGCGAGACCGGCCATCCAGCTTTTCACCGACAGGACCTCGACCGGGATGTCCTTTCCGACGCAGGCAAGGAAGGCACTGGCGGCATCGACGGTGGTCTCGTCCTCGCCCGGCGGCATGCGGGTCAGGGCGACGTATTCTCCGCGGGCGTCGAGGGTCGCGATGCTGGAGCGGGTGTCGCCGTTGACGGTCCAGTAGTGCCAGCCGGGCGCGCAGGTCATCTCGCCGGTCAGCGCCGGGGCACGAACGTAGGTCGACAGCATGCGCCCGCGCATGAAGGTCTCGTCCTCGCCACCCTTGCCGCCGTAACCGATGCCCAGCGCCTTCCGCACCGTGGACCGCGCGCCGTCGCAGCCGACGAGCCAGTCGCAGCGCACGGTGCGTTCGGCGCCGTCGGCGGTGCGTTCGATCTTTGCGATCACGCCCCCGTCGTCCTGCTCGAAGGAAAGCAGGCGGTGCCCGAAGCGCACGTCGACGCTGTCGAGTTCTTCGGCGCGGCGCTTCAGGATCGGCTCGATGTAGAAGAAGTTCGCCCGGTGGATCGGTTCCGGGGTCTGCGCGGTGTGTTCCGGCTCGGACAGCTTTTCGGCGGTCGACGGCATGGGCAGGCGCGCGAGCTCCCAGCCCGTGAAGCGGGTCACGTAGACCACGTCGCTCGCGTGGTCGCGCGGCAGCCCAGCGGCGCGGATCTCCCCGCCCAGCCCGAGCCGGCGGTAATGCTCCTTGGTGCGCGAGTTGAGCGAATTGCCCTGGGGGTGCGGCGCCGTGTCCGCGCCGTCATTGACGATCATGCAGCCCACGCCCCGGCTGCCCAGTTCCACGGCCAGCGTCAGGCCGACCATGCCGCCGCCCACGATCAGTACCGGGGTCCGTAGGGGTTCGCTGTTCATGTTCGTCGGGCTCCTTCACGCTCCGGGTTCGCGCTCTTCGTTCGCGCTTGGGGCCGGAAGGCGCTATCAAGCGGTAAGCAAACATTCCAGGGGGAACAAGCGATGGCACATTGGGTCCGGTTTGAGAAGGACGGGGAGACCGGCTTCGGCACCCTCGACGGGGAGACGATCGCCGTCCACGACGGCGACATGTTCGCCGGTGCGTCGCCGACCGGCGACAGCGCGGCCTTGGCCGACGTGGTGCTGCTCACGCCCTGCGTGCCCGGAAAGATGATCGCGCTGTGGAACAACTCGCGCGCGGCGGCCGAAAAGCAGGGGCTGGACCAGCCGGAGTATCCGCTGTTTTTCCTGAAGCCGTCGTCGAGCTACCTCGCGCCGGGCGGGGCGATCCGCAAACCTGCGGCCTATGACGGCCGGGTGATCTACGAGGCCGAGCTCGGGATCGTCATCGGCACCGCGTGTGCCAACGCCGACGAAGCGACGGCGGCCGAGGCGATCTTCGGCTTCACCTGCGTCAACGATGTCACCGCGATGCAGCTTCTCGACGCCGACCCCTCCTTTCCCCAGTGGGCGCGGGCGAAGGGCTTTGACACCTTCGGGGCGTTCGGGCCCGCCATCGTGACCGACACCGACATCTCGGGGAGCTCGATCCGCGCCGAGCTAAACGGGCGCGAGCGGCAGAACTATCCGGTGAGCGACCTGTTCATGCAGCCGGCGGAGATCGTCTCCAGGCTGTCGGAATCGATGACCCTGGAGCCGGGCGACCTGATCGCGTGCGGCACCGGGCCGGGCGCGCTGCCCATGAAGCCCGGCGCGACAATCGACGTGATCATCGACGGTATCGGCACGCTGTCGAACAGCTACGAGGCCCCCCAGGGGGAGGGCTAGACCAATGACCGCACGTTTCGAACCGTTCGACCCCGACCGACTGCCGGCCGACGCCCGCGCCGACATCAAGGCCCGGCGCGGCTACGTGCCGGGGCCCTACCAGTTCTGGCTCGCGTCGCCCGGGTTTGCCCAGCGCATCGAGCCGGTGGAGGAGCACCTGCGCCACGGCATCTCGCTGGAGGAGCGGCTGGTCGAGGTCATCGTGCTCGTCGTCGCGAAGCACTGGCGCGCGCAGTATGTGTGGACCTCCCACGGCCCTGCGGCGGAGAAGGCGGGCGTGGACCCGGCGGCCATCGAGGCGATCCGCGTCGGGCACGAACCGGTGTTCGGGAAGGACGACGAGGCGCTGTGCTACGACGTGGCGAACGCGCTCGTGCAGGGCCGAGAACTCGATGACGGATTGTGGCAGCGCGCGCAGGACACCATCGGCGAGCGCGGCATCAACGAACTGCTCGGCCTGCTGGGCCTCTACACGTCGGTCTGCCTGACCATGGTCGCCTACCGCATGCCGACCAAGAACGGCGAGCCGGAGCCGCTTGCCTAGATCGTTTCCGGCAGCTCGCTTTCCTCGATGCTCGGCGGCTCGGGGCGGATCTCGCCGCCCTCGTGCAGGTAGTTCTGGGTCAGGTACCAGTCACGGTAGTCCTGGAAGCGCACCGGCTTGAACCGCGCCGGGTTGTCCTCGCTGACGCAGGTCGGCAGCGGGTCGGCTACCGCGTCCCAGCTCGGGTTGTAGAAAAAGGCCAGCGAGTAGCGGTCCTTCTGCGGCGGCAGCACGCGGTGCGGGGTCGCCATGAAGCGCCCGTTGGTCCAGCGGTTCAGGAACTCGCCGGTGTTGACGATGATCGCGCCCTCGATGTTGTCCACCGACAGCCAGCGGTCGTCCGCGGTGCGGATCTGGAGGCCGGGCACGTCGACCACGGGCAGCAGGGTCAGGAACCCGTGGTCGCGGTGGGGGGCGATTCCGAACTGGTTGTCCTCCGCCTCCACCGCCGGATAGTGCTGGTTGCGCGTGGTCCAGACCGGATCGTCGAACATGCCGTCGAAATGGTCGGCCGGCATGTCGAGCGCGCGGGCATAGAGCGGCAGCATGCTGCGGCCCAGGTCCTCCATGGCCTGGTAGTACTCGAGCATCTCCTCCTTCCAGCCGGGAAGGAGGTCCTCGTCGGGCCAGTGGTTCGGCCCGTGCGATTTCAGTCCGGCGACGATCGCCGGATGGTCCGCCGGTCGCTCGCGCACGATGCGCAGCATCTCGTTGAGGTCGGGCTTGGTGTTCTCGTTGACGGTGGAGGAGACGTAGATGGTCGACTTCGGCGGCACGTAACTTGGCATCGCCCGTTTCACATCGTCCGGCAGCGCGAAGAAGCGCCGCAGGTTCTTCTGGCTGCGCGCAATCAGCTCCGGCGGGACGCCGTGGTTGACGATGAAGTAGAACCCGACATCCTCCTGCGCGTGGCGCAGCTCGGTCGCGAGGCGCTCGAGCGCGCCCTCCTCTCCGGCGAGGAAGGGGCCGAGATCGAGGATCGGAATCTCTTCCTGCGCGAGATCTTCGGGAAGGATGACTTCGGCTTGCGACATGGGTGGTTCCTCCTGCCTTTATCGTATGGCCGAGCGTCCGTTCGCTGCAACCGATCGTTGGGATGCGTCTCGGTTGCTGAAATTTTGGGCAGATGCGTATCCGCTGCACCATGACGGGCCTGACTAGAGGCCGGAAATCCGCGGTTTTCCGGCGCGCCACGCTGGCACGCGACTTGCGATCCCCTTTGCGTCTTGCGCGGCTGCGCAAAGGCGAGTTGGCCGAATCCGCCGACCGGCGGCAGGTTCGGCCCCTGGGGAGAATCCATGGTCGCGGGACGCGCACATATCGAGTTCGGATGCCGGGATGGCGCGACGCACCTCGCGGTGCTCGACCAGTCCGATCCGCTGCGCATCCTGTTTCCCCATGTTTCGGGTGACGAGCCGGCCACCGGCGCGCTGGTCACCACCTCCGGCGGGCTGGTCGGAGGCGACGAACTGTCCATCGGCCTGCGCGGCGCGGCCGGCACGGCCTCGCGGATCGTCGGGCAGGCGGCCGAGAAGGTGTATCGGTCAGCCGGCGCGGATGTGACGATCGAGGTGCAGCTCGACGCGTCCGAAGGCGCCTGGCTGGAATGGCTGCCGCAGGAGACGATCCTGTTCGAGGGCGCGCGGATGCGCCGGCGCACCCGTGTCGAGGTCGGCACCGGCGCGCGCCTGTTGGCCGGGGAGTCAGTCGTTTTCGGACGGACCGCGATGGGCGAGGCGATGACGCGCGGTCTGGTGCGCGATGCCTGGGAAATCCGGCGCGAGGGCCGGCTGGTGTGGGCCGATGCCCTGCACCTGGAAGACGACATTGCCGCGGATCTGGGCGCGTCGGCGGGGTTTGCCGGGGCGCGGGCGTTCGCGAGCCTCGTCTATGTCGCGGACGATGCCGGGACGCAGCTCGCCGTGGCGCGCGACCTGCTGGATGCCGCCGCACTCGACGACGATCTGCGCGCCGCCGCGACCTGCGTGGGCGACGTGCTCGTCGTGCGCTGGCTTGGCCGCGACGGACGCGGCCTGCGCGATGCCTACGGCGCGTTCTGGAGCGCATTCCGTCACCGCATCGCGGGCTACCCCGCCGCGATGCCCCGCCTCTGGCACATGTGACCCGATGTTGCAGGAGTAGAGCAGCATGAACCTGACACCCCGCGAGAAAGACAAGCTCCTCGTCGCCATGGCGGCCGAGGTCGCCCGCAAGCGCCGGGAGCGCGGCGTGAAACTGAACTATCCCGAGGCGATCGCGCTGATCTCCGACTATGTGGTCGAAGGCGCGCGTGACGGGCGCAGCGTCGCCGACCTGATGCGCGACGGCGCCAGCGTGCTCACGCGCGACGAGGTGATGGAGGGTATCCCCGAGATGATCCACGATATCCAGGTCGAGGCGACCTTCCCGGACGGGACCAAGCTCGTCACCGTCCACAACCCCATTCGCTAGGTGCCGAGATGATCCCGGGTGAAATCATGACGGGGGACGGCGAGATCGTCCTCAACGAGGGCCGCGAGACGGTGAGCCTCGTGGTCGCCAACACCGGCGACCGGCCGGTCCAGGTCGGGTCGCACTACCATTTCTTCGAGGTCAATTCGGCTCTCGACTTCGACCGCGACGCCGCGCGCGGCTTTCGCCTCGACATCCCGGCGGGCACCGCCGTGCGCTTCGAGCCGGGCCAGAGCCGCGAGGTGACGCTGGTCGCCTATGCCGGCGACCGGCGCATCTTCGGCTTCAACGCCGCCGTGAACGGGGAGCTGTAGCCATGGCGTATTCCATCGACCGCGCCAGCTACGCGACCATGTTCGGTCCGACAACGGGGGACAAGGTCCGGCTGGCGGACACGGATCTCGTCATCGAGGTCGAGCGCGACCACACGATCTACGGCGAGGAGGTGAAGTTCGGCGGTGGCAAGGTGATCCGCGACGGCATGGGCCAGTCCCAGGCGAGCCGCGCGGACGGGGCCGTCGACACCGTCGTCACCAATGCGCTGATCGTCGACCACTGGGGCATCGTGAAGGCGGACATCGGCATCCGCGACGGGCGCATCGTCGCCATCGGCAAGGCCGGCAACCCCGACGTGCAGCCGGACGTGGACATCGTCGTCGGCCCGGGCACCGAGGCGATCGCGGGCGAGGGGCGGATCGTGACCGCCGGCGGCATCGACGCGCACATCCACTGGATCAGCCCGCAGCAGATCGACGATGCGCTGTATTCGGGCGTGACGACCATGCTCGGCGGCGGCACGGGCCCGGCCGAGGGCACCAATGCCACCACCTGCACGCCCGGGCCCTGGCATATCGGGCGGATGCTGCAGGCGGCCGAGGCGTTCCCGGTCAATCTCGGTTTCTTCGGCAAGGGCAACGCGACCCGACCGGCCGGGCTGGTCGAGCAGGTCGATGCCGGCGTGTGCGGCCTGAAGCTGCACGAGGACTGGGGCACGACGCCCGCGGCCATCGACACCTGCCTGTCGGTTGCCGAGGAGCATGACGTGCAGGTGGCGATCCACACCGACACGCTGAACGAGTCCGGCTTCGTGGAGAACACCGTCGCCGCCTTCAAGGGGCGCACCATCCACGCCTTCCATACGGAAGGCGCGGGCGGCGGGCATGCGCCAGACATCATCATGCTGTGCGGCGAGGCCAACGTGCTGCCGTCCTCGACCAACCCGACACGGCCCTACACGGTGAACACCGTCGACGAGCATCTCGACATGCTGATGGTCTGCCACCACCTGGACTCGCGCATTCCCGAGGACGTGGCCTTCGCCGAAAGCCGAATCCGCCGCGAGACCATCGCGGCCGAGGACATCCTGCACGACATCGGCGCCTTCTCCATGATCGCGTCGGACAGCCAGGCCATGGGCCGCGTCGGCGAGGTGATCGTCCGCACCTGGCAGACGGCCGACAAGATGAAGAAGCAGCGCGGCGCGCTGCCCGAAGAGACCGGCGACAACGACAATTTCCGCGTGCGCCGCTACATCGCCAAGTACACGATCAACCCGGCCATCGCGCACGGCATCTCCGGCCATGTCGGCTCGGTGGAGGTCGGCAAGCTCGCGGACCTGGTGCTCTGGAAGCCGATGTTCTTCGGCGTGAAGCCCGATCTCGTACTGAAATGCGGCAGCATCGCCGCCGCGGCCATGGGCGATCCCAACGCCTCGATCCCGACGCCCCAGCCGGTGCACTACCGGCCGATGTTCGCGAGCTTCGGGCGCTCGCAAACGGCAAGCGCCGTGAACTTCGTCTCGGCGACGGCGGCCGGGAGCGACACCGCAGATGCGCTGGGGCTGACCAAGGAGCTTGTCGGCATCTCCGGCACCCGGACCGTGACCAAGAAGGACATGCTGCTCAACGACGCGACGCCGGCGATGGAGGTCGATCCGGAAACCTACGAGGTGCGCGCCGACGGCGAGCTGCTGACCTGCGAGCCGGCCGCGGAACTGGCCATGGCGCAGCGGTACTTCCTGTTCTGATGCTGGGGCGTGCAACATCGGTGGTCGCCGCCGGCGGCTGGCCCGAGGGCGAGGAGCGCGGCCGGGTCGTGCTCGACTATGACGACCGGCACCGCCGGCGCATCCGCCTGCGCACGGACGACGACCGCAGCGTGCAGCTCGACCTCGATGACGCGACGCGGCTGGCCGACGGCGACGGGCTGGCGCTCGACGGCGGCGGGTATGTGCGTGTGGTGGCGGCCGAGGAGGCCGTGGCCGACCTGCGCTGCCACGACCTCGTCGACACCGCCCGGATCGCCTGGCATGTCGGCAACCGGCATATCCCCGTGCAGGTGCTCGCCGACGGCACGCTGCGCATCCGCGACGACCATGTGATCGTCGCGATGGCCGAACGGCTCGGCGCCCATGTGACGCGCCTCAACGCGCCGTTCTCGCCCGAACCAGGTGCCTACGCCGGCGAGCACGCCTCCCACGACCACCAGCACGAAGACGGACATGGACACGGTCACGGCCATTGAGCCGGGCATCGGCGGTGCGGGCCTGCTGCGCCTGCTGGCCTGGCTGTCCCCGTCCTTTCCGGTCGGCGCCTTCAGCTATTCCCACGGGCTGGAGTATGCCGTCGAACATGCCGTCGTGACCGATGCCGAAACACTCGAGGACTGGGTCGGGGTCATCGTCGCGCACGGGTCCGGCCGGGTCGACGCGGCGCTGTTCCTCGCCACCCACGATGCCGTCCGCGCCCGCGACGCGGACCTTGCCGCCTGGGCCCTCGAGCACGGCGACGCCATGCGCGCGACACGCGAATTCGGTGTGGAAGCCGAGGGGCAGGGGCGCGCGTTCATGGAGGCGGTGTCGAAGTCATGGCCCGCAGCCGGGATCGGATGGCTGGCCGACGCGGCCGCGCGGCTTGACCGGCCCGTGGTCTATCCCGTCGCCGTCGGCGCGGCGGCCGCCGCCCACGACCTGCCCGCCCGCGACGCGCTGGTCGGCTACCTCCATGCCTTCGCGGCGAACATCGTCTCCGCCGGCGTCCGCCTGATCCCGCTCGGCCAGAGCGACGGGCTGCGGGTGCTGGCCGGGCTGGAGCCCCTCATTCTTCGCGCCGCCGCCGCGGCGCTCGAACGCCCGCGCGCGGATATCGGCGCGGCGACCGTCATGGCCGACTGGGCGTCGGCCTCCCACGAAACCCAGTACACGAGGCTCTTCCGATCATGAGCAAACCCTTTCGCGTCGGCATCGGCGGTCCGGTCGGGACCGGCAAGACCGCCCTCATGGATGCGCTGTGCAAGGCGCTGCGCGACGACTACGACATCGCCGCCATTACCAACGATATCTACACCGAGGAGGACGCACAGTTCCTCACACGCTCGGGCGCGCTGCCGCCGGAGCGGATCAAGGGGGTGGAGACAGGCGGCTGCCCGCACACCGCGATCCGCGAGGACGCGTCGATCAACCTCGCGGCGATCGCCGACATGCACGAGAAGTTCCCGGCGCTGGACATCGTCCTGGTCGAGTCCGGCGGCGACAACCTGGCCGCCACCTTCTCGCCGGAACTGGCGGATATCACGATCTACGTGATCGACGTGTCGGCGGGAGACAAGATCCCGCGCAAGGGCGGGCCGGGGATCACCCGCTCGGACCTGCTGGTGATCAACAAGATCGACCTGGCGCCGCTGGTCGGCGCGGACCTCGACGTCATGGACCGGGACTCATGCAAGATGCGCGGCGAGCGCCCGTTCCTCTTCACGAATCTCAAGGCCGGGGTTGGACTCGAGGAGGTCGTCGGGTTCATTCTGTCGATGGGCGGATTCAGGGATGACGAGACCGGCGCCAAGGCAAGTGCGGCGGAATAAGGGATGGCCCCACGGGGCCGGTTCAAACTGGAGTGTTTCGATGAAGTTGTTCGGTGTGATGTCGGTGCTTACCACGGTCCTGTTCGCGGGACTGGCGCAGGCGCATGAAACCGGGGTGCCGCACGAGGGGGGCGCGTTCCACCCGGTGTTCGGGGTGGACCACCTGCTCCTCCTGTTGGCGGCAGCGGTGGTTGTCGGGGTCCTTCTCTGGCGCTCGCGCTGACCGCCCCGACCGGGGCAGCGCCGGTCTAGTCGTCGTCGCGCAGGCGCGTGCGGGTGTGGACGGTGAGGCGCTCCAGCATATCGTAGAGGGCGGCGAGTTCGTCCTTCGAGAGCAGGGACGTCAGCTCGCGCTGGTGCTTGTGTGCGACGCGCCGGGTCTTGCGCGCCAGGCTCAGCCCCTCCGCGGTCAATGACAGCAGCGCACGGCGCTTGTCGCGGTCGTCGTTCTTGCGCTCGACGAGGCCGTCCTTCTCCATGTCCGTGACCACCCGGCTGACCTGTCCCTTGTCCATCTGGGTGCGTTCGGTCAGTTCGCGCATCGCGATGTCGGGGAAGTAGCTGAGGCAGGTCACCACCCGGTAGCGCGGCAGCGACAGCTCCCATTCCTCGGCGCAGGTGCGGGCAATATCACGTGCCAGCATCCTGCCCAGCCGCCCCACGCGATAGGTGATGTAGTCTTCCATGACCCGGATATCGGCGTCGTATCCGCGGTCGCCCCGTTCGTCGTGCCCGTCATTCGCCATGTGCGTACACCGTCCTGACCGAACCCACGGGGACCTTCTTGAATTAACGTTGATAAAGCAACATGAATAACGCGGTACCGCGCTGGATGTTTCGTGCCCGTGCGGAACAGCTAAAAACCCGGCAACCGAGTTGCCGTACGGAATTCTGGATGCATGTTATCGGGCAGAGCCGAAACGACTGCATCGCGTGATCACGCGATGACCAAACACAGGGATATGTCATGAGCGAAGACAACGGATACACGCCGCCGAAGGTCTGGGAATGGGACAAGGACACCAACGGCCAGTGGTCGAGCATCAACCGCCCGATTGCGGGGCCGACCCATGAGAAGGAACTGCCGCGCGGCAAGCATCCGCTGCAACTCTATTCGCTGGCAACGCCGAACGGGCAGAAGGTCACGATCATGCTCGAGGAGCTTCTCGCCGAAGGCGTGAGCGATGCCGAGTACGATGCCTGGCTGATCCGGATCGGTGACGGCGACCAGTTCGGCAGCGGCTTCGTGGACATCAATCCGAACTCCAAGATCCCGGCGCTCTACGACGCCGACAAGGACGTGCGCGTGTTCGAGTCCGGCGCGATCCTGCTCTATCTCGCGGAGAAGTTCGGCAAGTTCCTGCCGACCGATCACGCCGCACGCACGGAGACGCTGAACTGGCTGTTCTGGCTGCAGGGCTCCGCGCCTTATCTCGGGGGCGGGTTCGGCCACTTCTATCACTACGCGCCGTTCAAGATCGAATACGCGATCGACCGCTTCGCGATGGAGACCAAGCGCCAGCTCGACGTGCTCGACCGCGAGCTGGCCGAGCACCGCTTCCTGGGCGGCGACGAATACACCATCGCCGACATGGTCACCTGGCCCTGGTACGGCAACCTGCTGCGCGGCCAGCAGTACAACGCGGGCGAGTTCCTGAACGTGGAGAACGAGTACAAGAACGTGCGCCGGTGGGCCGAGGAAATCTGGGAGCGCCCGGCCGTCCAGCGCGGGCGCAAGGTCAACAAGGTCAACGGCGAGGACTGGGAAATCCTTGAGGAACGGCACGACGCGGCGGACTTCGACAAGCTGCCGGCCGGCCCGGACAAGCCGAAGTTCTAGCTGGCAGAGTCCGGCCCGATATTTCCAGCTATCGTCATGGCCGGACTAGATCCGGCCATTTCGCCTCGTTCTGAAACCACCTTCAGGCCATTGCGCCGTTAGTCATGCCTCCCTCGATCGTCACCCCTGCGAAAGCAGGGGTCCATTGACACAGGCGGTCGCCCGGTTGGGCTTCGGCGATAATGGATTCCTGCTTTCTCAGGAATGACGAGCGGTGGTAGTGGCGACCGTTCCCCAAACACTCATCCGTCGTCGCGTTGCTTCTCGCGATGACAGTCAGCCCTTGCCACCGTTCACCGTCAGCATGATGCGGCCGAAGTGCCTGTTGGCGGCGGTGCGTTCCAGTGCCGCATTGGCGTCGGACATATCGAAGGTGCTGTCGATCGGCATCCGGAACTTGCCGGTATCGAGCGCGGCCCAGAGGTCCTCGCGCGCGCGGCGGAACACCTCGGCATGCTCCTCGATCGAGCGGGTACGCCCGGTTGTCCCGATGTAGGTCAGCCGCCGCTCGGCGTGCTTGTTAAAGTCGAACTGGTCGACCTCGCCGCCCAGCCGGCCGACATTGATGATCCGGCCGTGGATCTTCGTCGCCGACATGTTCTGGTTCGCCGCGTAGCCGGAAATCTGGTCGACGATCAGGTCGACACCCTGTCCGTCCGTGGCCTCGAGCACCTGGTCGACCCAGCTCGGATCGCTTGAATCGAGTGCCAGGTCGGCGCCGAACTCGGCCAGCCGGGCGCGTCGTTCGTCGTTCGTCGACGTGCCGATGACGAGGCTGGCGCCGAGGTGTTTGCCGATCTGCAGGCCCATGATGCCGACACCGGTGCTCGCACCCTGGATGAGGAGGGTCTGGCCGGCCTGGAATTCGCCATTCGTCACGATGGCGTCGTGCATGGTGAGCAGGGCCGAGGAGTAGGCGCCCCCCTCGACGAGGTCCATATGGTCCGGAACGGGCAGGGTCCTGCGGTAATCGGCGACGGCGTACTCGGCCCAGCCGCCCGCGCCGAGGGCCATGACGCGGTCGCCGACGGCGACGCCGCTGGCTTCCGACCCGGCCTCCACCACCTCGCCGCAGAAGGCCGCGCCCATCACCTTGGCCGCGCCGTCGACATGGCCGTAATTCTTGCCCTGGGTGGTCAGCAGGTCCGACCGGTTCACGCTGCAGCTCGCGACCTTCACGAGCACCTGGGTCGGCTTGACCTCCGGCTGGTCGACATCGGCGAGTTCGACGCCGTTCTCCGAAAGAACGACGGCCTTCATCTGGGCTTCGGACATCAGCCGTACTCCTCCCGGTTGGAAGCTACAGCAGCGCCAGCGACAGCTCCGGCACCGCGATCAGCAGGATCGTGACCAGCAACATGATCACGACATAGGGGAACGCACCCTTGAAAATCTGGTTCAGGGTGACGGACGCGTCGGTGATTGTCGATCTGACCACATAGACCGCAATGCCCAGGGGCGGGGTCAGAAGGCCCATCTCGACCGCGATCACGGTGACGATGCCGAACCAGATCAGGTCGCCGCCGAAGGCCTGAACGATGGGCAGCACCAGCGGCAGGATGATCAGCATGATCGACACGGCGTCGAGGAACATTCCGAGGATGATCACCAGGATGATGTAGAACACCATGAACCAGAAGAAGCTCAGCTCCGCGCCGCCGATGGCCGAGCTGGCGAACTGCGGCAGGCCGGACAGCGCCAGCATCTTGCCGTAGATGTTCGCCGCCAGGATCAGGAACAGCACGGACACCGTCGTGTGCCCGGTTTCCAGCAGCACCTTCCAGAGCTTCGGCCAGGTGAGCCGCCGCTTGGCGACCGCGATGATCAGCGCGCCGGCGGCGCCGACCGCGCCCGCCTCGACCGGCGTGAAGAACCCGCCATAGATGCCGCCCAGGACGGCGGCGACCAGCAGGATGATCGGCAGCACCATCTTGAAGGCGTCACCGACCTTCAGGTCGACGTCCTCGGAATCATTCGGCTGGCCCACATAGGACGGCCAGAAATACGCCATCCCGATGATCGAGATGCCCATGGCGAAGGCGAGGATGAGGCCGGGGATCACGGCGGCGAGGAACAGCAGCCCGACGGACTGCTCCGCGACGAAGCCGTAGATGATCAGCAGCAGGCTCGGCGGGATCAGCATGCCGAGCACCGAACTGCCTGCCACGGTGCCGACCGCGAAGGTCGGTGTGTAGCCGTGCTTGATCATGTGCGGCGCCGCGATCTTGGTGAACACGGCGGCGGACGCGATCGACGAGCCGGTGATGGCGGCGAAGATCGCGTTGGCCACGACGGTGGCGACGCCGAGGCCGCCCTTGATCTTGCGCAGGCCCCAGCGCGCCACCTTGAAGGTGTCGGCACCGACGTCGGATTCGTTGATCACCAGGCCCATCAGGACGAAGAGCGGGATCACGCCGAAGAAGAAGCTACGAAGGAATTCGTTCGACGCCAGCTTGACCGTGTTGATGGCGATCTTGGGCGTGCCCATCATCATCCAGATGCCGGCGAAGCCGAGCAGGATGAGGCCGATGCCGATGTGGATGCCCATGAAGATGACGACGAGCATCCCGGCCAGCGAGAACAGGCCGATCTCGACGCGCGAGAAATCGCCGGTCGCGACGTACCAGCCGCCCGCTAACAGGCCGACCATGATCAGCAGGTGGTAGAGCCCGAGCGGCTCCTTTTCGTCCTGCGCCTGCCGCGCCTTGATGGCCTGGCGGAGCTCGATCGCATGGTCGATGAAGAGGGAAAGGTATTTGACGGCCACCATGGTGGCGCCGATCAGGATGATCAGGCGCAGCGGCCAGACGAGGATGGTGAAGTCGCCCTCGACGCCGAACTTGAGGTCCGGCCAGGCTTCCTCGAACTTGTCGACCGTCC
>JAEPNS010000500.1 GCA_017643325.1 Alphaproteobacteria bacterium
CATGATGGCGGTGCCGCCGGTGAGGGTGGCGATGTCCTGAAGCATCTCCTTGCGGCGGTCGCCGAAGCCGGGCGCCTTGACGGCGGTGACCTTGAGGGTGCCGCGGAGCTTGTTGACGACGAGGGTTGCGAGTGCTTCGGAGTCGATGTCCTCGGCGATGATCAGGAGCTGGGAGCCGGACTCGGCGACTTTGCCCAGGATGGGGAGGATGTCCTTGGCGCTGCTGATCTTCTTCTCGTGGATGAGGATCAGCGCGTCCTCGATGACGCACTCGCCCGTCTTGGGATCGGTCATGAAGTACGGCGAGAGGTAGCCCTTGTCGAACTGCATGCCCTCGACGTAATCCAAGGTCGTCTCGGCGCTCTTGCCGTCTTCGACCTCGACGACGCCCTCAGCGCCGACCTTGGAGATCGCTTCCGCGATGAGCTCGCCGATCTCGGCGTTGTGGTTCGAGGAGACGGTGGCGACCTTCTTGTAGTCGGCCTTGCCCTTGCAGGGCACCGCGATGTCGTCGATGGCCTCGGCAGCGACATGCGCCGCCTTGTTGATGCCGCGCTG
>JAEPNS010000501.1 GCA_017643325.1 Alphaproteobacteria bacterium
GCTCCGGCAACGCGGCCGGGGCGCGCCACAGGCGAATGCCGAGCCAGACGAGGTAGGCGGCGCCGGCCAGCTTGAGCGCGGTGAACAGGTCGGCCGAGGCGGCCAGCACCGCGCCCGCGCCGAAGAGGGACACGGTCATGGCCGTGAAATCGCCGAGCGTGACGCCCGGCACCGTCGCCCACGCGCTGGCGCGGCCACGCCCGAGGGCGTAGCTCACCACGAGCATCACCGTCGGCCCGGGGATCGCGAGCAGCACGGCGCTCGCGGCGGTGAAGGCAAGCCAGAGTTCGAGCGACATCGCGGGTCTCGGCGTTGGTCGGCTTCAGGCAGCGAGTAAGCGCCGACATGGTGCGGCGATCAAGCGGTCGGCAGACCGCGATCTTTACAGTCGTCATTCCCGCGAAGGGGGGAATCCATTATCGCCGATGCCTGACCGGGCAACCGTCTGAGTCAATGGACCCCTGCTTTCGCAGGGGTGACGAGCGAGGGGTGTGAGGCGCTGGCGACACCAAAATTCGTCATTCCCGCGAAG
>JAEPNS010000050.1 GCA_017643325.1 Alphaproteobacteria bacterium
CCCGCTGGTCGTACTCGGCAGTCAGGTAATTGGGCTGGATCAGCGGCTTGTCGCGGGTGTCACCTGTTTTCGCGCGGACATGGCCACGGCTTTCCGGCCGTTGCGGCCAGCACGCGATGGTCATGCCCGGATAGTCCTCCAGTTCGGACGGGACGCCGACCTTGTAGCTCGCGGGGGTGAAGATGATCTGCAGGTCGGGGCTGTCGAGCGCTTCGTTGGTCTTCCAGAAGGCATAGGAAAGCGTCGGCGACAGGGCGAGGATGCTCTGGCGGCCGAGAAAATACTTCGCGATCTCGCCGGCGAGAGGCAGGCCCCGCGACAATGCATTGAAGGTCCGGTCGTTCTGCACCCGGCACGCAACACGCACGCCGAAATGGTCAGACAGGTTCTCCCCCACCGCGGGCAGGTCCCGCACAATCGGCACGCCGATGTTCTGAAGATGCTCACCCGCGCCGATCCCGGACACCTGCAGAAGTTGCGGCGAGGCAATCGCGCCCGCCGAGACGATCACCTCCCGGCGCGCGCGGACTTCGTGCGACCTGTTTCCACGCCGGTACCGGACGCCGGTCGCGCGGTTGCCCTCGAAAAGGATCCGCTCGGCCTGGGCGCTCGTCTCGATGTGCAGGTTCTGGCGCCGACGCGCAGGGTTCAGGAAGGTCACCGCCGTGCTCATGCGCCGGTTCCTGTGGATCGTGCGCTGGAAATAGCCGGTGCTGGCATGGGTCGCACCGTTGTAGTCGGCGTGTTTCGGCACGCCCATGGCTGCACAGGCCTCGATGAAGGCGTCGCAGACCGGGTGCGACCAGTCGAGGTCGGTCACAGGCAACTCGCCGTCGCGCCCATGATAGGTGCCATCGTCGTTGCCGCCGATCCGCCGTTCGCTGCGCTTGAAGTAGGGCAGGACGTCCGCGTAGCCCCAGCCGCGGTTGCCCATCTGTGACCAGCTATCGAAGTCCATCCGCTGGCCGCGGTTGTAGACATGGCCATTGATCGCACTCGAACCTCCGAGTGCCTTGCCGCGCGGTGCCGGGATGCGGCGGCCGTTGGTCCCTTCGCCTGGCTCGGTCTCATAGAGCCAGTTCAGTGCCGGGCTGGTCAGCGCCTTCATGAAGCCGGCGGGGATGTGGATGTAAGGGTGGAGGTCACGTGCGCCCGCCTCGAGCAGACAGACCGTGTCCCCGTCGGCGCTCAATCGGTTAGCGAGCACGCAACCCGCCGACCCGGCGCCGACGATTACGAAATCGAATTCGTCAGCCATCGGATTCGACCAGACCCCATGCCCGCACGGCGAGCTGCCGTGCGAGGTCGCGGCGCAGCAGTGCTTCCGGCGAGGAGGCATTGCCCTGCAGGCCGCGGTAGTAGACCCCCTGGATGATCGCGGCGAGCCGGAACAGCGACAGCACGAGGTAGAAGGTCCAGTTCTCGATCTCGCCGCGCCCTGTCAGCCGGCAGTATTCAGCGACGTAGTCCTCCTCGGTCGGAATGCCCGGCGTCGACGGGTCGAGCCCGCGCATGTCGCCGAAGGATTCCTCGGGCCAGTGATAGGTCAGGCAGTTGTAGGCGAGGTCCGACAGCGGATGCCCGAGCGTCGACAGCTCCCAGTCGAGCACCGCGATCACTTCCGGGCTGTCCGGCGCGACGATCAGGTTCTCCAGCCGGAAGTCGCCGTGCACGATGGTGGTCTCGCTGTCGTCGGGCATGTTGTCCGGCAGCCAGGCCATCAGCTTGTCCATCTCGGGCAGCTCGTCGGTCTTGCTCGCCTCGTACTGCTTCGACCAGCGCGCGACCTGCCGGCCCATGTACCCGCCGACCTTGCCGTAGTCGCCGAGCCCGACCGCCTCGAAGTCCACCTGGTGCAGGGCCGCCAGCGTCCCGATCATCGACCGGTAGACCGCCGCCCGGTCGCCTTCGGACAGGTCCGGCAGCGACGGGTCGTGGAACACCCGGCCGTCGGCATGGTCCATCAGGAAGAACTCGGTGCCGACGATCGACGTGTCCTCGCACAGCGCCAAGGTGCGCACGACCGGTACAGGCGTGGCGCCCAGCGCCGCCGTGATCCTGTGCTCCCGGTCCACCGCGTGGGCAGACGGCAGGAGTTCGCCCGGCGGCTTCTTGCGCAGCACGTAGCGCCGCCCGTTGACGTCGGTCAGCAGGAAGGTCGGGTTCGACATCCCGCCCTGGAACTGTTGCATCTGGATGGGTCCGGCGAAGCCGTCGATGTTGGCGTCCATCCACGCGACCAGCGGCGCGGGATCGAAACGGTGCTGCTCCAGCACATCGACCACCTGATCGGTGCGCGAGAAGGTGCGTTCGGCGGTGCTGGTCATTGGGACGATGCCTTTCCAATCGGCTGCGGATACATCAGCCGGACGGTTTCGGCGATGGCGGCAGGGCGCTCGCTGCCTTCCAGTTCGATCACACTGTCCAGCACGATGTGCACCGCGCCGTCGTCGCGCTTCTCGGCGGATTTCAATGTCTGGCGCAGGCGCACCCGGGAATCCACGGGGACCATCGCGGTGAAGCGCACCTTGTTGAGGCCGTAGTTGATCGTGTGGGCGAGGTTGTCGACCTCGAAGAACTCGTAGCTCAGGCCCGGGATCAGCGAGAGCACGAGAAAGCCGTGCGCAATCGTCTTGCCGCCCGGCATGTCGCTCGCGGCGCGGGCCGGGTCCACGTGCAGCCACTGGTGGTCGTTGGTGACCTCGGCGAAGGCGTCGATGCGCGCCTGGTCGATGGCGACCCAGCCCGACACGCCCAACTCCTGCCCGACGATGTCCAGAAATGCGTCGGGATGCGGATATCTCGCCATGTGAAGCCCTCCCTGCCGGCCGTTTGACCTGCCCCGCGCGCCTGCGCATCATGCCGCGCGAACCGGCGCAGAACTGTTACCACAGACCGGTATGCAAGTCAGAGAGGGGCGGTATGACCAACGTGGTGGGCTACGAGGTGGAAGGCCGGGTCGCGGTTCTGACCATCGACAATCCGCCGGTGAACGCGCTCGGGATCGCCGTGCGAGAGGGCATCGTGGCCCGGGTGGACCAGGCTGCGGCGGACGACAATGTGGACGCTGTCGTGCTCATTGGCGCGGGCCGGACCTTCCCGGCAGGCGCGGATATCCGAGAGTTCGACCGGCCGACCAAGGAACCGCACCTGCTCGCCGTCGTCGACCATCTCGATAGCATCGAGAAACCGGTCGTGGCTGCAATCCACGGCACCGCGCTCGGCGGCGGGCTGGAACTCACGCTGGGCTGCCATTTCCGCGTCGCCGCGCCGTCCGCGCGCATGGGTACGCCCGAAGTCAATCTCGGGATATTTCCCGGCGCCGCCGGCACCCAGCGTCTGCCGCGGGTGGCGGGCCTCGACCATGCGCTGGAGCTGATCGTCCTCGGCAAGCCTATCGGCGCGGCCACGGCGAAGGACTACGGCATCGTCGACGAGATCGTCGACGGCGACCTGCGCGCCGGTGCCGTCGCCTTTGCCGAGAAGGTTCTGGCCGAGAACCGCCCCCGGAACATCTCCAGCGAACCCCGCGAAGGCATCGGCGCTCCCGAAGCGTTCGCCGAGACCATCGAGAAGTACCGCGACCTCGCCAACCGGCGGATGCGCGGCCAGGATTCGCCCCACATCGCCATCGAGAGCGTGCTCGACGGGCTTCGTATGCCCTACGACGAGGCCGTCGCCGCGGACCGGAAGCGGTTCGAGGTCTGCAAGAACTCCGACCAGTCGAAGGCACTCCGCTACGCGTTCTTTGCCGAGCGCGAGGCCGGCAAGATCCCCGACATCGGCAAGGACGTCACGCCGCGCGTTGTCGAGACTGCCGCCGTCATCGGCGCGGGCACCATGGGACGCGGAATCGTTGTCAGCCTTGCCGACGCGGGCCTGCCGGTGAAGGTCATCGAAGCGACCAAGGACTTGCTTGACGCGGGCCTCGCAGAGATCGGCAAGCTTTATGACGGCATGATCAAGCGCGGCCGCCTCGACGAGGCCGGCAAGGCCGAGCGCATGGCGCGTATTACCGGCGACACCGACTACGGGGCGCTGTCGGATACCGACATGGTGATCGAGGCGGCATTCGAGGATCTCGACGTAAAGAAGGAGATCTTCGCCAAGCTCGACAGTGCGGCGAAGCCCGGGGCGATTCTCGCCACCAACACCTCCTACATGGATATCGACGCCATCGCCGCCGCGACGTCGCGGCCGGCGGACGTCATCGGGCTGCATTATTTCGTACCGGCCCATGCCATGCGCCTGCTGGAGGTCGTGCGCGGCGAGAAAAGCGCACCGGACGCCATCGCAACCGGCATGGCGCTTGCGAAGAAGACCGGCAAGACCGCCGTGCTGGCCCGGGTCTGTCACGGCTTCATCGCCAACCGTTCGCGGCTGCCGCTGGTGCGCGAGGCGACCTTCCTGGTGGAGGAGGGGGCGTCACCCGAGCAGGTCGACCGCGTGCTGACCGAGTGGGGGATGCCCATGGGGCCGCTGGCCGTCAGCGACCTGTCCGGCCTCGACGTGAGCTGGCGCATGCGCCGGTCGCTGGCCGACCGGCATGACCCGGACGAGCGCTACATGCACCTGGCCGACCGTATGTGTGAACTCGGCCGCTTCGGCCAGAAGGCGGGCAGGGGCTGGTACGTCTACGAGGAGGGCAACCGCCGCCCCGTCCCGGACCCGGAGACCGAGGCCATTGCCATCGAGGTGGCGAAGGAGCAGGGCACCGAGCGGCGCGACATCTCCGACGACGAGATCCGCGAGCGGTGCCTCTACGCCGCCATCAACGAGGGGGCAAAGATCCTCGACGAAGGCATCGCGCTGCGCGCGTCCGACATCGATGTGATGTGGCTCAGCGGTTTCGGCTACCCGCGGTGGCGCGGCGGCATCATGTTCTCGGCCGACGAGATCGGCTTGAAGCACATCCATGACCGGGTGCAGGCCTTCCACGCCCAACACGGCAAGCTCTGGGCCCCGTCGCCCCTTCTGGCCAGGCTGGCGGAAGAAGGCGGTCGGTTTACGGGGTAGCCCACCCTCGATCGTCACCCCTGCGAAAGCAGGGGTCCATTGACTCAGGCGGTTGCCCGGTCAGGCATCGGCGTTAATGGATTCCTGCGTCCGCAGGAATGACGGGTGGATGGTCTTTACTGCCTCGGCGTATACCGCTCCACGGACTTGTAGGGATCGGGCCATTCGAGGTCGAAGCCCTGCAGGCGTGCGGAATGCCGTGTCCAGTAGGGGTCGTCGAGGTGGGCGCGGGCGAGCACGCACAGGTCGGCGCGGCCGCCGGCCAGGATCGAATTCACGTCCTCGTAGGACGAGATCGCGCCGACAGTCATGGTCGGCATGTCCGCCTCCAGCCGGACCCGTTCGGCAAAGGGGGTCTGATACAGGCGGCCGTATTCCGGCTCCTGGTCCGCCACAACCTGTCCCGACGACACGTCGACGATATCGCAGCCATGGGCCTTGAGCGCACGGGCGATCTCGACCGCGTCATCACCGGTGGTGCCGCCGTCCTTCCAGTCGTGGGCGGAGATGCGCACGGAGATCGGCTTGTCCTCGGGCCATGCCGCGCGCACGGCGTCGAACACCTCCAGCGGAAAGCGCAGGCGGTTGTCCAACGATCCGCCATACTCGTCCTCGCGCCGGTTGGTCAGCGGCGACAGGAAGGTCGAGAGCAGGTAGCCGTGGGCGAAATGGACTTCCAGCATGTCGAAGCCGGCCTCCTCGGCCATTCCGGCGGCGCGGGCGAAGTCGTCGCGGACCCGGTCCATGTCGGCGCGGGTCATTTCACGCGGGGTCTGGTTCGCGTCGGTGTAGGGGACTGGCGAGGGGGCGATCACCTCCCAGTTGCCGTCGTCCAGCGGCGCGCTCTCGCCGCCCTCCCACAGCGGCCTCGTCGAGCCCTTGCGGCCGGCGTGTGCGAGCTGCAGCGCGATCTTCGCACCGGAGTTCGCGTGTACGAAGTCGACGATCCGCTTCCACGCGGTGATGTGCTCCGGCTTGTACATGCCGGCGCAGCCGGGCGTGATCCGGCCGTCCGCCGACACGTCAGTCATTTCCGTGACGACCAGGCCCGCGCCGCCGACGGCGCGCGAGCCGAGATGCACCATATGCCAGTCGCCCACCGTGCCGTCGGCGGCCATGTACTGGCACATGGGCGAGACGACCACGCGGTTGGGCAAGGTCATGCCGCGCAGCCTGTAGGGCGTGAACATCGGTGGCGGGGGCGGATCGTCCGGCACGTTCAGGCCGGTGCGGTTGGCTGTGTCGGCGGCGAACCATCGGTCGATGCCCGCCACATATTCCGGGTCGCGCAGTTTCAGGTTCTCGTGGCTGATCCGCAGCGAGCGCGTCAGCAGACTGAACCCGAACTGGATTGGCTCCAGGTCGTTGAAGTACCGCTCGGTCTCTTCGAACCAGCGCAGGCTGGTCCGGGCGGACCGCTGGGTGCTTTCCACCACCGGGCGGCGAGTCTCCTCGTAGGCCTTCAGAGCCGTCGGCACGTCTTCATGGGCCTGCATGGCCGCGGCCAGGTCGATGGCGTCCTCGATTGCGAGCTTGGTGCCGGAGCCGATGGAGAAATGCGCCGTGTGTGCCGCATCGCCGGCGATCACGACGTTGTCGAAATGCCAGCTCGCGCAGCGGATCACCGGAAAGTTTCGCCAGTTCGAGCGGTTGATCAGCAACTTGTGGCCGTCCAGCTCCTCGGCGAACAGGTCTTCGAGGTACCCGGCCGCGCCCTCCTCGTCGTCCACCGACAGCCCGCTGCGCGCGAAGGTCTCGTCGGTACATTCGGGAATGAAGGTCGAGTGGCCGTCCATGTACTGGTAGGCGTGAATGCGCCACAGGCCGTGTTCGTTCCCCTTGAAGAAGAAGGTGAAGGCCGGGAACGGACGCGTGGTGCCGAACCACGCGAACTTGTTGGGCCGCCAGTCGATCTCCGGCCGGAACTTCTCCGCGTAGGCGTTGCGGACCAGCGAGTTCACACCGTCGGCGGCCAGGACCAGGTCGGCATCGCGGAACTGTTCGGGGTCGTCGAACTCGGTCTCGAATTCCAGCGTCACGCCCAGTTCGCGCGCACGGTCCTGCAGGATGTTGAGCATCAGCTTGCGCGACATCCCGGAGAAGCCGTGGCCGGTGGACGTCAGCACCTCGCCCTTGAAATGGATGTCGATGTCGTCCCAGTGGGCGAAGGCACCGGTGATCGCGTCATGGGTCGGGCGGTCGGCCTGGGCGAAGTTGTCCAGCGTCTGGTCGGAGAAGACGACGCCGAACCCGAACGTGTCGTCCGGCCGGTTGCGCTCGATCACCCGGATCTCCGCATCCGGGCGCGCCTTCTTCATGAGGATCGCGAAATAGAGGCCGGCGGGCCCGCCGCCGAGACAGTTGATCTTCATCTAGCGATCCTCGCGCAGCTTGAAGCGCTGGACCTTGCCGGTCTCGGTGCGCGGCAGGGCGTCCACAAACTCGATGGCGCGGGGATACTTGTAGGGCGCGATCTCGCCCTTCACGAAGTCCTGCAGTGCCTTGACCGTTGCGTCTGACGCGTCTTCGGGGTCGGTCAGCACCACGAACGCCTTCACGATATTGCCGCGCTCGGCGTCGGGCACGCCGACCACGGCGCATTCGCGCACTTTCGGATGGTCGAGCAGCGCAACCTCGACCTCCGGGCCGGCGATGTTGTAGCCGGCGGAAATGATCATGTCGTCGGCCCGCGCGCCGTACCAGAAGTAGCCGTCCTCATCCATCTCGTAGATGTCACCGGGCCGATTCCAGCCGTCCCCGGTCACGTAGCTGCGCTGGCGTTCCACATCGTCGAGATAGCGGCAGCCGGTCGGTCCGCGCACGGCGAGATGGCCTTGCTGGCCGGGCGGCAGTGGGTTGCCGTCATCGTCGAGGATACAGGCCTCGTAGCCGGGAATGGCCTTTCCGGTCGCGCCGGGCCGGATATCGTCGCCCGCGGTGGACACGAAGATATGGATCATCTCGGTCGAGCCCAGCCCGTCGATGATTCGCAGGCCGGTCGCCTTTTCAAACATCTCGAAGATCGGCTTCGGCAGGTGCTCGCCCGCCGAGACCGCGTGTGTCAGCGACGACAGGTCGCCCTCGCCGACCCGTTCGGTCAGCGTGCGGAACATCACCGGCGCCGTGAACAGTGCGGTACATCTGTGCCGCCTGATCGTCTCGAACAAGGCTTCCGGCGAGGGCCGGTCGATCAGCGCAACCGACGCACCCGCGCGCAGCGGGAAGCCCAGCATCGCCCCAAGCCCGAAGGTGAAGGCCAGCGGCGGCGTTCCGGTGAAGATGTCGTCCTCGTGAACGCCGAACGGCGCGGTCGGGAAGCAGTCGCACATCGCGAGCACGTCGCGGTGGAAGTGGATCGTGCCCTTGGGTGCGCCGGTCGTGCCTGAGGTGAAGGCGATCAGCGCCGGGTCGTCGGCGGCGGTGTCGACATTGTCGAACCCGTCCGGCCTGGCGGCGATCGCCGAGTCGAGGTCGGCGCCGCCGTCCCCGGCCGCGGAGAAGTGCATGATCGACGTCAGGCTCGATGTTCGCGTGCGCGCCTCGGCCATCGCCTCGGCGAGGATCTCGTCGCACAGTGCGTGGGTGATCTGCGCCTTGTCGATGATGTGAGTGAGTTCGCGCGCGCGCAGCAGCGGCATGGTCGCCACACACACGCCGCCCGCCTTGATCACGGCAAACCAGGCCGCCGCCATCATCGGATTGTTGGGACCGCGCAGCAGGACGCGGTTGCCCGGCACCAGCCCGGCGTCTTCGACGAGCACACGCGCGATCCGGTCCGCGTGGGATTTCAGATCGGCGTAGGTCCAGCGCAGGTCTCCGAAGAGGATCGCCGTGCGATCGCCGCGCCCCGCCGAGACGTGGTCGTCGAGCAGGCCGTTTGCCGCGTTGATCTGTCCCGGGTATTCGCGGAGCTGCGGCAGCTGCGAGAAATCGAGGCGTGGCCACAGGTCCTTCGGCGGCAGGTTGTCGATGGTGAAGGTGTCGACATGGGCACTTTTCCCGGTCGGCACCCAGGCGTTGTTCCTGGTCATGCTGTCGGTTCCCATTCCGGTGCGACCAGTCGCCGCTTGCCGTCCTCGGTCTTTGCGATACCCGGCTCGTCGAGATTCTCCCGATCCCAGAGCTGGCAGGTGACCGGCACATGCTTCTGGTCCAGCGCCTCGCAGTAGTTCGTGTACTCGCAGACCCGCACCGCGGCCCCGTGGCCGCCGCGCACCTTGCGGAACCAGTCCGGGTCGGCGAGGGACTGGCGCGCGAACCCGATAATGTCGGCCTTGTCGTCACGCAGGATGGCCTCGGCCTGTTCGAAACCGTGGATGCCGCCGGTTACGACCAGCGGCGTGTCGCACCCCGCCGCGCGAACGGCCGCGCGGATCCGCGCCACCGGTTCGACGTTGCGGCCGAACGGGCCTTGCTCGTCGGAGATGTATTGCGGCATGCACTCGTAGCCGCTCGGCCCGGTATACGGGTAGGCGGCCTGGCCGACGGCGGGCTGCTTCGCGTCCTCGAACTTGCCGCCGCGCGACAGCGACAGAACGTCGAAACCGGCTTTCGCGAATTCGGCGCCGAACCACGCCGCATCCTCGACCGTGTTGCCGTCCTCGATGCAATCCTCGGACAGGTACCGCGTGCCGACCACGAAGTCGTCACCCACCGCCGCGCGCACCGCGGCATAGACCTCCAGCGGCAGGCGAACGCGGTTCTCGCGCGATCCACCGTAGCCGTCGCCGCGTGTGTTCAGCGCCGACAGGAAGGACGCCATCGTATAGGCGTGGGCGTAGTGAAGCTCGACACCGTCGAACCCGGCCTCGCGCGCGCGCCTGGCGGCGTCGGCGAACAGACCGGGCAGGATCTCCGGCAGTTCGGCGATGTGGGCCAGGTCCGTGTCGGTGACCCGTTCGCGATACCCCTGCCGCAGGGATTCCAGTTCCCGTTCGTCGAGGATGTCGTCGAGGTTCTCGTCGGGGAGCGTTGCCAGGTGGTGCCGGATTTTCTCCTCCGGCCAGTCGCGGGCGTCGAGCGCGTCGCGGTGGCGGTCGGTGATCTCGAGGAACCGCTCGAAGTATGTCGCCGGGTCCGGCCGGCGGCGGATTGCGAGGAAGTCGATGAGCTGGATGAACAGCTTCGTCTGGCCGTCGCTCTCACGCCGGACCGTGTCGGTGAGTTTTTTCAGGCCGGGCAGGAAGGCGTCGTTGCCGATCCGCAGGAGCGGGCCGGAGGGGATGTCGCGGATACCCGTCGCCTCGACCACGATCGCGCCGGGCTGCCCGCGCGCGAAACGCGCGTACCAGTCGAGCACGTTGTCGGTGACCTCCCCGTCGCCGGTTGCACGCCATGGCACCATGGCCGGGACCCAGGTGCGGGACCCGAGCTCCACCGGACCGACCCGCACCGGCGAGAACAGACGCGACGCGGTGGCCGTCTCGGCGTCTGGCCATTCGCCCGGGTCGGGTTGCCAGCGGATGCGCTCGGGCGGCCGCCACATGTCAGTTGCCCTCGGACCCGGCCAGGGTCTGCCCGGCGATCACGAGCCGCTGGATTTCGCTGGTGCCTTCGTAGATGCGCAGCGCGCGGATCTCGCGGTAGAGCCGTTCGACGGTGTTGCCGGAGACCACACCGGTCCCGCCGTGGATCTGGACCGCCTCGTCGATCACCTTCTGCGCGGATTCTGTGGCGTAAAGCTTCGCCATCGAGGCCTCGCGGGTGACGCGCGGCGCGCCCTGGTCCTTGGTCCACGCGGCCCGGTAGACGAGCAACGCGGCGGCATCCACCTGCACCGCCATCTCGGCGAGCTTGGTCTGGATCACCGGCATGTCGGACAGGTGCTGGCCGAAGGCCTCGCGCGCCTTCGCGCGGGCGATCGCCTCGTCGAGCGCGCGCCGGGCGAAACCCAGCGCCGAGGCGCCGACCGTCGCGCGGAAGATGTCGAGGGTCGACATGGACACCTTGAAGCCGTCCCCCGGTTCTCCCAGTCGATGCGAGGCGGGCACGCGGCAGTCGGTGAATGTGATCGTGCCCAGCGGGTGCGGCGCGATCACGTCGATGCGCTCGCTGATCTCGAGCCCCGGATTGTCGGCGTCGACCACGAAGGCCGACAGGCCCTTTGCGCCCGGCGCCTCGCCGGTGCGCGCAAAAACCACATACTGGTCGGCGATACCGCCGTTGGAAATCCACGTCTTGGTGCCGTTGAGGATGTAGGTGTCACCGTCGCCATTGTCGTAGGGGCGGGCCTCGGTGGTCATGTTGGCCACATCGGATCCGCCGGCGGGCTCCGACAGGGCAAACGCGCCGATGCGTTTCCCCCTGCCCACGTCAGTCACGTATTTCTGTTTGAGCGCGTCGCTGCCGAACAGCGAGATCGAGGCGCTGCCGAGGCCCTGCATCGCAAAGGCAAAGTCCGCGAGGCCGGAATAGCGCGCGAGTGTTTCGCGGATCAGGCAAAGCGAACGCACGTCGAGCGTCTCGAACTTGCCGCCGCAGTCTGCGGGCACGCAATACTCCAGCCACCCGGCCTTTCCGAGCTTCTCCACGAAGGACCGGGCAAGGGCGTCGACGTCGTCCTCCTGGTCCTCGTGGGGCGCAATCTCGTCGGCGGCCCAGGAATCGATGGCGTCGGCGAGCTCGCGATGCGCCGGGTCGAAGAAGGGCCAGTCCAGGTAGCTGCGGTCGGGCATCAGTTCCCCTCGAACACGGGCCGCTGTCTGGCGGCGAAGGCGTCGTAGGCGCGCCGGAAGTCCTTCGTCTGCATGCAGACCGCCTGCGCCTGGGCCTCGGCCTCGATGAACTCGTCCAGGTCCATGGACCATTCGGCGTTGAGCATGGTCTTGGTCATGGCGTGGGCGAAGGTCGGGCCGTCGGCGAGGCGTTTCGCCGTGTCTTGCGCGGCTTCGAGCAATTCGTCGGGCGCAACGAGCCGGTTGAGAAAGCCCCAGCGCTCGGCCTCGGCCCCGTCCATGGAGCGGCCGGTGAACAGCAGTTCCGCCGCGCGGCCCTGGCCGATGATGCGCGGCAGCATGGCGCAGGCGCCCATGTCGCAGCCCGCCAGCCCGACCCGGGTGAACAGGAACGCGGTTTTCGATTCCTCGGTGCCGATGCGCATGTCCGCGGCCATGGCGATGCACGCACCGGCGCCGGCGCACACCCCGTCGATGGCGGCGATCACCGTCTGCGGGCAGATTCGGATCGCCTTCACGAGATCGCCGGTCATCCGCGTGAAGCGGAGCAGCTCCGGCATCTCCATGTCGAGCAGCGGCCTGATGATCTCGTGCACGTCGCCGCCCGAGCAGAAGTTGCCGCCCGCGCCGGTGATCACGACAGCCTTGACGTCTTCGACGTCGGTGAGTGCGCGGAAAGTGTCCCGCAGCTCGGCGTAGCTGTCGAAGGTCAGCGGGTTCTTCAGGTCCGGACGGTCCAGCGTCACGGTCGCGACCTTGCCGTCGACCTCCCACCGGAAGTGCTCGGGCGCGAAGTCAGCGCCTTTTTTCATCGGGTTCATGTGTCGTCTCCCGTGCCGGCCGTGTCGGCGACCGAGCTCTTGAGGTGGGCGAGTTCGTCATAGAGCGTGGAGAGGTGCTCGCGACCTATGCCCGCGAAGAGTTCGGTGATCCACGTGGCATGCGCCTTGGACATCCGCTCGAAGGATCGCCGGCCGGACGGTGTCAGCTCAATGACCTGGACGCGGCGGTCATCCGGGTCGGGCGTGCGCGTCACCAGACCCTCGTCGACAAGCCTGTCGATGAGGCCGGTGACGTTGCCGTTGGTTACCATCATCCGGCGGGACAGGTCGCCCATGGTCAGGCCCGTGCCCGCCCGGTCGAGCTGGGCGAGGAGGTCGAAGCGCGCCAGCGTGATTCCGAACTCCTCGCGCAGGCGCCGGCGGATCTCGGCCTCGATCATGTTCGTGCAGGTCAGGAGCCGCAGCCAGCTGCGCAGGTCGAGCCGGTCGTCGCGGGTGAGCCCGGTCTCGTAACCGTCGGTGGCAGGGACAGCACCTTCCGGCATCAGACCGTCTCCCCGCCGTCGACGGCGATGGCCTGGCCGTTGACCGCT
The DNA here is from genome assembly GCA_017643325.1 of Alphaproteobacteria bacterium. GTDB lineage: Bacteria > Pseudomonadota > Alphaproteobacteria > UBA6615 > UBA6615 > JABJAG01. The sequence goes on from JAEPNS010000050.1 coordinate 13,066, forward strand.
GCCGCGCCGGGCCCGCACAGCCACGCGACCGTGTCGGCGACCTCGTCCGGCCGGACAAGTCGTCCCTGCGGGTTGCTCTTCGCCAGGTCCGCCCGTGCCTCGTCTTCGGAGCGGCCGGTCTTCTCTGTGATGTTGCGGATGGAGGCGTCGAGCATCGGCGTTTCGGTGAAGCCGGGGCACACCGCGTTGATCGTGACGCCCTTTCTCGCGACCTCGAGCGCCAGCGCGCGGGTCAGACCGACGACACCGTGCTTGGCGGCGCAGTAGGCGGCGACATAGCGGTAGCCGGTCAGCCCCGCCGTCGAGGCGAGGTTCACGATCCGCCCGCGCCCCGCCTCGACCATCGCCGGCAGCACAGCGTGGCAGCAGGCGTAGACGCTCGTCAGGTTGAGCGACAGGGTCTCGTCCCAGGCATTGCGGTCGAGCTTCGCGAACGGTGCGCTGCCGGTGCCCCCGGCATTGTTCACGAGGATATCCGGCGCGCCGTGTTCGTTGATGTGGTCCCCGAACACCCTTGCCACGGCCTCGCCGTCGGTGACGTCGAGAATCTTCGCGAACGACGCCGTGCCGTGGCGTTCCGAAAGCGTCGCGGCCGCGCTGTCCAGCTCAGCCCGGGTGCGGCCCATCACCGTGACCGCCGCGCCGCGGGCGGCGAGCGCGTCGGCGATCGCCAGCCCGATCCCGCGGCCGCCGCCGGTGACGACGGCGTGCTGGCCCTCCAACGAAAGTCGGGTATCGGGGTTGCTCATGGCGGCTTGTCATCCGTTCGATAATTACTTTAAGATTAAAATATCTAGGGTTGAAACATCAAGCGCCGCGTTATCGAGGTCGATGATCGAATTCCTGCAACCGGATGGCTGGGCGCCGCCCAGGGGTTATGCCAACGGCGTGACGGCGGAAGGCCGGATGGTCTTTGTCGGCGGCCAGATCGGCTGGAACCCCGGGACGGCCGCGTTCGAGACCGACGATTTCGCCGAGCAGGTGGAGATCGCGCTGCGCAACACCGTCGCGGTGGTCGCGGAGGCGGGCGGACGGCCGGAGCACATCGTGCGGCTCACCTGGTTCGTCACCGACAAGCAGGCCTATCTCTCCGATCCGCGCGCACTGGGCGCTGCCTACCGCAACGTGATGGGACGGCATTTCCCGGCAATGTCGGTGGTGGAGGTCACCGCGCTGGTCGAGGACCGGGCACAGGTGGAGATCGAGGCCACGGCCGTGATCCCGAATTCATGACGTTCAAACCAAAGACGGACCCTCGCGGCGCTTTTC
>JAEPNS010000051.1 GCA_017643325.1 Alphaproteobacteria bacterium
CACGCAAACGGCTAGAGGCGGGATTGACGGAGTTGGGAAGGCTGGACCCGCGCATGGCCGAACTCTGGCAGGCGGCGGGCACGCCCGGGCCACGTGCCCGGCCGCCGGGTTTCGCCACTCTGCTTCGCGTGATCGTCGCCCAGCAGCTCTCGACCCATGCCGCCGCTGCGATCTGGAATCGTATGGAGGAGGCCGGCGTTGCGTCCGATCCTGCCGCCTTCGTGGCGATGGAGGACGAAGACCTGCGCGCACTCGGGCTCAGCCGGCAGAAGGTGGCCTACGGACGCGGACTGGCCGAGGCGATCGTCAGCGGCGGGCTGAATCTGAACCGGCTGCGGAGGATGGAGGACGAGGACGCCATCGCTGCGCTGGTGGGTCTCAAGGGGATCGGGCGGTGGAGCGCGGAATGCTACCTCCTGTTCGCGCTTGGCCGCCCCGACGTCATGCCCGCCGACGATCTCGCACTGGTCGCGTCCGCGGGGCGCCATCTGGGCGACGGCACCCGCTGGACACCGAAACAGCTTCGTGCGGAGGCCGAGCTTTGGCGGCCATGGCGCAGCGCCGCGGCGCGGCTGCTCTGGCACGCCTACCACATCGAAGCAATTTGACACGGAGCTCTCCGACATGACCGACCCGCAACTGTCCGGCCCGAGCCATGGGCCCGCGTCCGGCGGCACCCCCAAACAACTTGTGGTTTTCCTGCACGGGCGCGGCGCCAACGGGCAAGACCTGATCGGACTCGCCCCGTTCATCGCGCCGCACCTGCCCGATGCACTGTTCCTGGCCCCTGACGCGCCTCAGCCATGCGACATGGCTCCGGTGGGATTGCAGTGGTTCTCTCTGATGGAGCGAACTCCGGAATCGATCGCGGCGGGCGTGCGTTCAGCGGCACCCGCGGTGAACGACTTCCTCGATCATCATCTGGCGCGCCACGGCCTGACCGATGCGGACCTGGCGCTGTTCGGTTTCAGCCAGGGCTGCATGATGGCGCTGCATGTCGGCCTGCGCCGGGAGGCGGCGCCTGCCGCCGTGCTTGGCTACTCGGGCCTGCTCGCTGCGCCGGACGCGCTTGCTGACGAGGTCACGGTGAAGCCGCCCGTGCTGCTGGTCCATGGCGAGGCCGACGAGATCGTTCCGCACGCCGCCTTGTCCGCCGCCGAAGCGGCGCTGAAGGGCGCGGGAGTTCCGGTCGAGGCTGTGTCGCGCCCGGGCCTCGGTCACGGGATCGACGAGGATGGCATCGAACGCGCCGTGGCGATGCTCACGCGGGTGTTCGCATAGTTTTCGGATGATGACGGTTTTGTTGCAAGCCGTTGGGATTGCTCAGGAAAATGATTCCGCGTCGCGAAAAGCCTTTGCCCTGAATCGTCCGGCTTCCTAGTATTTCCCCAGCGATCGTCAGGACACCGGCCCGGGGAGGGGAGTTATGGACGTCGCGTTGGACAGTTGTCCGGCCCTGGTGCTCAACGCGGACTTCCGCCCGTTGAGCTACTTTCCGCTGTCGATCTGGCCGTGGCAGGAGGCCGTGAAGGCGACCCTCATGGGCCGCGTGAACACGGTCGCCGAATACGACCGGGTGATCCGCTCGCCGAGCCTTGAGATTGCCCTGCCCAGCGTGGTCTCCCTAAAGGAGTATATCCGGCCCGCCGAACGTCCGGCCTTCACCCGGTTCAACGTGTTCCTGCGGGACCGCTTCACCTGCCAGTATTCCGGGCAGCGGTTGCCGGCCCACGAATTGACGTTCGACCACGTGGTCCCGCGGTCGCGCGGCGGCCGCACGACCTGGGAGAATGTCGTTACGGCCTCGAGCGACTGGAACCTTCGCAAGGCCAACCGTACGCCGAAGGAAGCGGGCATGAGTCTGCTCAACGAACCGCGCCAGCCCACGACCCACGAACTGATCGAGAATGGCCGGGCCTTCCCGCCCAACTTCCTCCACGAAAGCTGGAGCGACTACCTCTACTGGGATACCGAGCTGGAGGGCTAGGGGAGCTAGTACCGCGTCGATAGCCAGATGGCGGTGCGCGAGCCGGCCTTGATGACCTGCGACAGCAGCCGGTAGCCCGGGGTCAGCTCCGCGTCGTGTTCGAGACCGGTGTCCTTGTGTCCGATTTCGTCCTCGCGGAACTCCTCGATCATCTCGCGCAGTTCGGTCTCATCCTCGCCGAGCCGGGCGGCCTGGTCGGCATAGTGGTCCGCGATGACCTCCTCCACGGCCACCGTGCAGGCCATGGCGGCGCGCTCGCCCATGGCGGCGGTCACGGCGCCCAGCGCGAAGCCGGCGGCGTGCCATACGGGTGAAAGCACGGTCGGGCGGACACGCCGTTCGGCGACAAGTTCGTCGAACGCGTCGAGATGTTTCTGTTCCTGTTCGGCCATGTGCCGGATGGTGTCGCCGACCGGGCGCTTTCCGAGCACCGCGAGCTGTCCCGCATAGATCCGCGCCGCGCCGTACTCGCCGGCATGGTCCACGCGGATCATGCGCGCAACCATCTCGTCCCGGCCGGGGTCGCCCGGCAGCCGGTCGGCGCCGGTGGCCTTCGGATGCGTCGAAACTTCGTCGCTCATGCGGTCTTCCGCCAGATTGCCCGAGCCGCCCACAGCGATGCCGCTGCGAATGCCAGCGAGGCCAGAAAGTTGTAACCTGCCAGCGAAATCCCGAAGAGGGACCATGGCACCTCGTCGCACCGCACGATCTCGGTCGCGAACAGCCGCGCCTTCAACTCCTCGATGGACAGGTTCGGGTCGTTCAGGTCGCCGCCGCCGCCCCCGCACGCCGCAAGGCCTTCCCACCAGCCCTGCTCGACGCCGACGTGGAACCCCGCGATCCCGGCACCCGCTGCGAAGACGAGCGCGCAGGCGCCTGCCACCCCCGCCAGCCCGCGCGGTCCGAGCCGCCGGGCGACGAGTACCGAGGCGCCGGCGATCGCGACCACGATCCAGTACGGCCATCGCTGGTAGAGACACAGCGCGCAGGGTTGCAGCCCGCCGATCAGCTGGAACCCCCAGGCCCCGGCGAGCATGGCCGCGGCCGCCACGAACATGAGCGCCGGCCCTAGGCGAGGGCGATCGTAAAGCCGCGATGCCAGTTCGTCGGTGGACATGGCTTCGATATAGGGAATTGGCGCGCCGGGCGCCAGATTTCGGTGCTACAGGAGGAACTTGATCGCGACGAACCCGCCGACCAGAAGCACGACCCCCGCAAGGACGCACCAGCCGAGATAGCGCTCGACGAAGTTGCGGATCGGCGGTCCGAAGTACCAGATCAGCGCCGCCACGAGGAAGAAACGCAGCCCGCGCGAGGCGAACGAGGCGATGCCGAACACGACCGGGTCGAGCTGGGTCACGCCGCTGGCGATGGTGATGACCTTGTAGGGGAACGGTGTCACGCCGAAGACGGCAACGATCCAGGCCCCGAGCTCGTTGTAGCGGCTTGTGAATTCGGCAAAGACCTCCTCAAAGCCGTAAAAGGCGATGACCGGCTGGCCGAAGGTGTCGAACAGCGCGAACCCGATCACGTAGCCGAAGAAGCCGCCCGCGACGGATGCAATGGTACAGACCGTGGCGAGCTTCCAGGCCTGGTGGCGTGCGGCGAGGATCATCGGGATCAGCAGGACGTCCGGCGGGATCGGGAAGAAGGAACTTTCGACGAACGCCACCACGGCGAGCGCCCAGACGGCGTGCCGCGATGCGCTCAGGCGCATCGTCCAGTCGTACAGGCTTCGCAGCATGGGCGGGCGGATCCCCTTCGACGGCGTCACCAGCCCTCTATCAGTCCGCTCCGCTTCGTGTCCACGCTTCGGGCCCGCCGGCTAGCGGCGCCGGATGTCCCGGACATAGGCGACGGTTCCGTCGACACCGACCTCGATGGCCCACAGGCCGGTGTGGGTGAAGGTGTCCGCGCGCGGGCTCCCGGCCGCCAGCGCGGCGACCTGCCGGTCCGGCGCGCCTTCGGCGACGCGCAGGCCGTTTGCCTGCGGGGCCAGCGCCATCAGCAAGATGACGGCCACCCAGACGGTGAGCAGGGCGGCGAGAATTCGGACATTGGTACGCATCGGGTTCGCTCCATCGCGTGTCGATGTCCCTCATATAGGCCGGCGACCGGGGCGGCGAAGTGATGCCGGTCACACGGGTGCGGGGAACTCCGCGACGGTTGACCGCGGCCCGCCGGGCGCACTATGCAGACGTCACGCATTCCGGGCCCCTGTGGCGGAATTGGTAGACGCGGCAGACTCAAAATCTGTTGCCGGCAACGGCGTGGGAGTTCAAGTCTCCCCGGGGGCACCAGAAGGCCGCGCACGAGGTTCGGGAGGTCCCGCCATGGCGGTTATTGTCCATCATCGCGATATCCCGGACGTGCCGGCGCATGATGGCGTGGCGTACGCGCCCGTCATCACGCCCGAGGCGATCGGCAATGATCGCATCCGGCTCGGCCGGGTAACGGTTGCGCCCGGCGCGACCTTCGCTATCGCCCTCGATGCGGGGACAATCGGCTGGATGCATGTTCTTGCCGGCGGCGGCGCGCTCGCGGAGACGGACCTCGGGACCGAGCGCATCGCCTACCTGCCGCTGGGCTTTTCGGGTGCGTTCGTGTCGGGCGACAGCGAGAGCACGCTGCTTTTCGCAGAGGTGCCCGACGCGGCGCGCTTCGATGCCGCGTTGGCGGACATGCCCACCGAACTGCGCACCGTCGAATGGACCCGCGAGCCGGTCCTGGAGAGCGAGCATGATGCGCGCACCCGGGTCTACATGGCCACGCCCGCGCTCGCCGGCACCAATGCCTTCAAGGGCGAGATGATTTCCTACCCGCCCGGGACCGCCGCGCCCGAGCACCATCATGTCGGCGCGGAGCATTTCCAGTACGTGATCGCCGGGCGCGGCACGGCGCTGCTCGACGGCATACCGCACCCGCTCGAGGCGGGCGATCTTCTCTACAACTACGAGCACGAGACCCACGCCTTCATCAACGAGAGCGACGCCGACTTCACATTTGTGGAGTTCTTCGTGCCCGGTCCCTGCGAGACCGTCTGGTCCCCCGGGGCGAACGTCTGCGCCTGGCTGCCGACCGGTGTTGACAGCGAGGGCCGGGAGCCCTCTCGCGAGATCGGCTACCACGTCCACGGACAGGACGACGGGCTGTAGGGCCCAACCACAGCCGCGCCGCTTGCGATTCCACAATAGGAAAATTATTGTCCCTCGCCGGAACGGGGTGTGTGCGAACGCCCCGGCGGACAGTCAGGCGCGGCAGGGATACCGATGCAGCTTCAGAACAGTTTTACCGTTCCGGCCGACCCCGAGACGGCCTGGAAGATCCTGCTCGACGTGCCGCGCATCGCGCCGTGCATGCCGGGCGCGCAGCTGACGGAGGTCGTCGGCGAGAACACCTACAAGGGAAACGCCAAGGTCCGCGTCGGGCCGGTGAGCCTGTCCTTCGCGGGTGAGGCCGAGATCACCGAGATCGACGCCGCGGCCCGCACGGCCAAGGTGCATGCGAAGGGCAACGACACCAAGGGCCGGGGCGCGGCGGAGGCGGACGTGGTGTTCGCTTTGTCGGAAGATGGCGCGGGGTCGCGCGTCGACATCACGACCGACCTGAACCTGTCCGGCTCGGTCGCACAGTACGGCCGGGCGTCGGGGCTGATCGACGCGCTGGCGGGCCAGATCATTTCCGACTTCGCGAAGAACCTCGAGGCGGAAATCGGCGCGGATGCCGGACAGGACGTGTCCGCGGCCCCTTCGGCGGTTGACGATACGCCGGCGGTGACGGGCTCGCCAGTGCCCAACGCGGCGGCGGCGGACGCGGCGGGGGCCACGCCGGAGAAGGCGGCGCCGCGGCCCGAACCCCGGAAAGACAATTCCATCTCCGGGATCAGCCTGTTCTTCCGGGCGATCTGGGCGATGCTCACCGGCAAGAAGTCGGGAGGCTGACATGAAACCGGCACCGTTTACCTATCACGATCCGACGAGCGCGGCCGAGGCCGTGGCGCTGCTGGGCGCGCACGAGGACGCCAAGCTGCTCGCCGGCGGGCAGTCGCTGATGCCGATGCTCAACATGCGCTTTGTCGTGGCCGACCATGTGATCGACCTGAACGGGGTCGAGGGCCTGGCCGGTATCAACAACACCGGCGACGCGCTGGAGATCGGGGCGATGACGCGCCAGCGCGACCTGATGCGCGATCCGGCCGTCGCCGCGAAGGCGCCGATCATGCCCGAGGCGCTGGAATGGGTCGGGCATTTCCAGACCCGCAACCGGGGCACCATCGGCGGCAGCCTCTGCCACCTGGACCCCGCGGCCGAGCTGCCATGTCTCATGGCGGCCTACGACGCGGTGCTCACGGTCGAGGGACCCGACGGCGCGCGCGAGGTGCCCTTCACCGAATGGCCGCTCGCCTACATGATCCCGAACCTGGGCCCGGACGAACTCCTGACGAAGGTGACGGTCCCGACTTGGGCCGGGGGTCACGGCTACGGCTTCTCCGAATTTGCCCGTCGGCACGGCGACTTCGCCATCGTCGCGGTCGCGGCGCTGCTCGAGATCGATGGCGGGAACATTTCCCGCGCGGCCATCTCCGTCGGCGGCGCGGACGTGAAACCGATCCGGCTGGAGGAGGCCGAGAGCGCGCTGGCCGGCCAGGCCGCGGGACCGGACGCCTTCAAGGCCGCGGGCGAGGTGGCCCGGCAGATCGACGCCATGTCCGATACCTACGTGACGTCCGCCTATCGCCAGCGGCTGGCGGCGACGCTTGTGGAACGGGCGCTGGACAAGGCCGCGCAGCGCGCGGGAGGGAGTGCCTGAGATGGCCGATACGCGTGACATCGAACTGACGGTGAACGGCGAGAGCCGGTCCGCGACCGTCGAGACCCGCACCAGCCTCGGCGACTTCCTGCGCCAGGCGCTGGGCCTGACCGGTACCCACCTGGGTTGCGAGCACGGCGTGTGCGGCGCCTGCACCGTGCTGGTGGACGGCGAGGCCGTGCGCTCCTGCCTGATGCTCGCCGTGCAGGCGAAAGGCCGGGAGGTCACGACCGTCGAGGGGCTGTCGAACCCGGACGGCACGTTGCACCCGCTGCAGGATGCGTTCTGGCGCAACCACGGGCTGCAGTGCGGTTTCTGCACGCCGGGCATGCTGACGTCGCTGGCGGCCTTCCTCGAGGAGAACCCGGACCCGAGCGAGCGCGAGGTGCGCGAGGCGATCTCCGGAAACATCTGCCGGTGCACCGGCTACCAGGGCATCGTCGATGCGGCGCTCGATGCCGCCAAGACGATGCGGGAGGGCTGAGCCATGGGTGTTCGTTATGTCGGCGCCGAAGTCCAGCGCATGGAAGACCCCCGGCTGATCACCGGGCACGGGCGCTATGTCGATGACATCACGCTGGAGGGCATGCTGCACGCGGCCTTCCTGCGCTCGCCGGTTGCCCACGCGAGGATCGGGTCCATCGATACCTCCCGCGCGGCCGAACTCGAAGGCGTGCACCGGGTGCTCACGCTGGCCGATTTCCCGGCGGAGCTTCAGAAGCCGATGGCGCAGCTCTATCCGGCACCGCCGATCGAGCACAACAAGACCCAGTACCCGCTGGCCCATGACGAGGTGTGTCATGTCGGCCAGGCGATTGCCTGCGTGGTCGCGGACAGCCGCGCCATTGCCGAGGACGCGCTGGCGCTGATCGACGTCGATTACGAGAACCTGCCCGCGGTGGTGGACGTCCGCACCGCGCTCGACGCCGACGCGCCCAAGGCCCATGCGGACCTCGACACCAACCTGATGGGCCGGCTCGGATCGAAGTTCGGCGATATCGAGGAGGCCTTTGCCAAGGCCGACCATGTCTTCTCGGCGTCCTTCATGCAGCATCGCGGCGGCTGCCACTCGATGGAAACGCGCGGTGTCGTCTCGCGCGACGACCCGTGGGGCGACGGCCTGACGCTATGGACGTCGGCCCAGTCGCCCTATCTCATCCGCCGCGCGCTGGCGGCGTGGCTCGGCGAGCCCGAGGAACGGGTGCGGGTGATCGCGCCCGACGTGGGCGGCGGCTTCGGCCCCAAGGCGGGCTTCTATCCCGAAGAGATCGTGATCCCGCTGGCGGCGCGCATGCTCGGCCGGCCGGTGAAGTGGATCGAGGACCGGCGCGAGCATTTCGTGTCGACCACCACCCAGCGCGACCAGCACTGGGAGCTGGAGGTCGCCTGCACGTCCGACGGCAGGATGCTCGGCCTGCGCGGCAACGTCACCCACGAGAACGGCGCCTGGGTGCCTTACGGCGTGCTGCTGCCGTTCACCTCGCTGGTGCCGCTGCCGGGCGCCTATGCGATCCCGGCGGTCGATGTCGGCCTCGACATGGTGTTCACCAACACGGTGCCGAACTCGCCTGTGCGCGGCGCGGGCCGGCCGAACGGGATCTATGCCGTCGAGCGCATGGTCGAGACGATCGCGCGCGAGCTGGACATACCGCCCGCCGAGGTGCGCCGGCGCAACTATGTGCGCGCCGACCAGATGCCCTACGCGACCGGCGCGCTGCTGCGCGACGGCTCGCCCGCGACCTACGACAGCGGCGACTACGAGGGCCTGCTCGACAAGGTGCTGGAATTGTCGGATTTCGCCGGGTTCGACGAGCGGCGCGCGAAGGCGCGCGAGGAAGGCCGCTACCTCGGGATCGGCATCTCGTCCTGCATCGAGGACACCGGCGTCGGGCCCTACGAGGGCACGACCGTTCGCGTCGAGCCGTCGGGCAAGGTGCTCGTCCAGACCGGCGCGGCGAGCCAGGGACAGGGCCACCACACAATGATCGCCCTGATCGTGGCGGAGAATCTCGGCGTTGCGCCGGAGGACATCCTGTTCGAATCCGCCGACACCGGGAAGTTCCCCCACGGCATCGGCACCATCGGCTCGCGCGTGGCCGTTAACGTCGCCCCGTCGGCGCTCGATGCGGCCACGAAGGTGCGCGAAAAGGCGCTCAAGCTCGCCGCCGAACTGCTGGAGGCCGCGGAGGCCGACCTCGATATCGAGAACGGCATCGTCAGCGTGAACGGTGCGCCGGACATTTCCATCCCGCTCGGAGATCTCGCGGTGAAGCTTGCGCCGATGTCGGGCGTGAAGGTGCCCGAGGGGTTCGACCCGTCTCTGGAGGCGACGTCCTACGAAGGCTCCAAGGGCGCACCGATCGCCAGCGGTGCCAACGTCGCCGAGGTCGAGGTCGATATCGGCACCGGCGAGGTCCGGGTGCTGCGCTACTCGGTCGCCCACGACTGCGGGGTGATGATCAACCCGCTGATCGTGAAGGGCCAGATCGAGGGCGGTGTGATCCACGGGATCGGCAACGCGCTGTTCGAGCGGATGATCTTCGACGACCAGGGCCAGCCCATGAACACCAACTACGGCGAGTACCTTCTGCCGCTGGCAAGCGAGATGCCGCGGGTCGACATCGTGCACCAGGAATCGCCGTCGCCGCTGAACCCGCTCGGCGTCAAGGGCGCGGGCGAAGGCGGCACGATCCCGGCGGCGGCCGCGGTGGTCGCGGCGATCGAGAATGCGCTGTCGGACTTCGGCGTGGTGATCGACGACTACCCGGTCGAGCCGCAGTATCTCTGCGAACTCATCGACCGGGGCATGGCGCAGGCGGCGGAGTAGCTTCCGCCTCGACGTGAGGCCGGGTCCGGCCCCGGCGTCTCGCGATATCCTCATGCTGAGCTTGTCGAAGTATGAGGATATCGCCCTCTCCTTCGTCAGGCTCAGGATGAGGGCTCAGTCAGGCAAGATGCCGGGATCGAACCCGGGCATTTCGAAATGTTGACCTCAGTCGTCGTCGAAGTTGTCGATGATCGCCTTCACGGCGCCGCCGATCCCGTGTTCCTTGTCCTCGTCGCCGGCATCGCGGGCCTTCTTGTGGCGCTCCTTCGCGACATGCTCGAAGTAGTCGGCGATGGCGTCGTAGACCTTGCGCCGGTGCGGCGTCGATTTCGCCAGCATCTCGTCGACCCGGAATTCTTCCGCGATCTTCTCGGTCTGGCCGATCGGCAGCGATTGCGCCTTCAGCAGGAACGCCTGGATCTCGTGGACGGCCCGCTCGCCGATGTCGTAATCGTCTTCGTCGCTCATGTCGAATGTCTCGTCTCGATGTCGCCGTCGCCGGACAGGATTATGGCAATCGGCCGGGTCGTGCGGAAATAGGAAAACACGATCATCGCGATCATCGTCAACGGCACCGACAGGAACATGCCGGCGAGGCCCCAGATGCTGCCCCACACCGCCAGAGAGATGAGCACCACGAGGGGCGAGATGTTGAGGGAGTTCCCCATCAGCTTCGGCTCGACGATGTTGCCGATCACGAACTGGGTCAGTCCCCCGCCCACGAGGACCGCGAGCACCGGCGCCGGCGAGGCGAACTGCACCACCGCGAGCAGGGTCGGCAGCAGGATGCCGAGCAGCGAGCCGATGGTCGGGATGTAGTTCAGCAGGAAGATCACGAAACCCCAGAACGCCGCGAAATCGACCCCGACAACCGCGAGGATCGCGTAGCTGATGAGCCCGGTCATGATGCTCGCCAGCGTCTTGATGGCGACGTAGGACTTGATCTGGTCCTGCATGCGGTGGAGCAGGTCGCTCACGTCCGAGCGCTTCTGCGGGTCGGGAAAGAGCGCATTGAGCTTCTTCGAGAAGCTGCCCTGTTCGATCAGCAGGAACAGGACGTAGACCAGCACGATCCCGAAGGACCCGGCGAAGGCGGCGACGGTCGCGGCCAGGCCTGCGATCAGCGCGCGCACGTTGATCTCCTCGACGATCCGCGTGATGTCCGGCGGTTCCTCGAACCCGGCCATCCGCGACGCGCTCTCGACCAGCTTCTCGAAATTGGCCTGGTAGGCCGGTGCGGCGGCCGCCACCTGCGAGAGGTTGTCGCTGATCAGCTCCGCGACGAGTGCGACGAGGATCAGGACGATGATGACCGCGCCGACCAGGGTGAGCCAGTGCGGCAGGCGCTCGCCGATCCTGGGGATCCGGTCGAAGAAATCCGCGAGTGCGTTCAGCAGGTACCAGATGACGATCGCGATCGTGATCGGGATCAGCAGGTCGCGGCCCTGCACGAGGAAGAAGATCGTCAGCGCTGCGACGACCGCCCCTGCTGCCAGGGGGCCCACCCGCGACGGCACGAAGTCTGACATGGTCCTGCGTCCGTTTCATCACTGCCCGCGCGCGGGCACCGATTTGCGTGTAGCACAGGGCAGGGTGATTTGGCCTCCGGGTCCACGATGGCGGCAGGCACAAAAAAAGGCGGAGCCAGAGGCTCCGCCACCGAACACATGTTTCCGGGTGTTACGCGGTCGCGCCGGAGGGTTCCGCGTTGCCGAACCCGCCCTTCTCGCGGTTGCCGCGTTCGGACATGAAGCGATCGAACTCTTCCTTGTCCTTCGCGCGCCGCAGTTCGTGCATGAAGCGGTCGAACTCCTCGCGCATGGAATCGAGCTTGCGCCGCTCTTCCTCAAGCCGCCTGAGCTCTTCCTCGCGATACTCGTCGAATGCGACGTTGCCGCTGTCGCCGGTGCGCGAGGTGCCCCACTTGTAGCGGGCCTCGTCGACGGCCGTGTGGAGCCGTTCGCCCCAGAGGATATATGCCAGTGCCGCCAGTCCGAGGGGCCACGCGATCATGAAACCGATCACCATGATTGCGATGGACCAGAAGTTCCAGCGGGGTCGGGTACTCGAGATGCAGTTCATTGTCTCCCTTTCTCTGATACCTCCAAGAGATGGGGATGCGGGGTGTGCCGTTCAAGCAAAATCGGTTCCGAAACCCTTGGTGAGAGCGGGTCACAGCACCTTTTCCGGTGCTTTCCCCGCAATCCGTTGACCCCGTTCCCACGAAGGTGTTTGGTGCCCGCAACGAAATTTTTGTTCGGGGAGAACGGACGTGACCACGGAACTAGAAGGAGCGCGCCTGCAGCGCGTCGAGCGGGAGGACTGCCCGCCGGAGTATGTCGAGGATTACGACGAGGTGCTGCGCACGCGCGGCATGGATGTCATGCCGAACGTCTTCTCGTTGCTGGCGAACAGCCCCGGCGCGATGGCGGCGGTATGTCCGGTCGGGGCCTATGTGCGCTATGAGACCGGCTTCGACGATGCCTTGCGCGAGTATGTGATTCTGACCGTCGCGCAGGAACTGCGCTGCACCTATGAATGGGCGCACCATATCGCGGTGGCCCGGCGCATCGGCGCCAGCGAGGACCTGCTCGGGAAGATCGGCACGCCCGACATCGAGGCGGAGCCGGGCGAGATCGGGCTCGCCACCAGGTATGCGCGCATGCTCACACGCAACGAGGAAATCTCCGATGCAATGGTCGACGATCTGAAGGCGGCGTTCGGCGTCCAGGGGTTCGTCGACCTCACGGTGATGATCGGCTACTACGGGATGCTGGCCCGCTTCATCAACACGGCGAAGATCCCGGTCGAGCCCGATCTCGAGTATCCGCCGTTCAACGTCTGACCCGCGACGTATTGTGCTAAGACAGCGGGCGGCGTCTTCGGGCGCCGCCCGTTTTCTTTTCGAGGTTCTCGCATGTTGAAATCGACCTTCGCTGCCAACGGCATGGTGGTCGCGCCGCACCATCTCGCGGCCGAATCCGGCCTCGCGGTCCTGCGCGAGGGAGGCAACGCCCTGGAGGCGATGATCGCCGCCGCGGCGTCGATCGCGGTCGTCTACCCGCACATGAACTCGATCGGCGGAGACGGCTTCTGGGTGATCGCGCCCGCCGACGGCGAACCTGTCGCGATCGACGCCTGCGGCGCGGCGGGCTCGGGCGCAACGATCGCGCGCTACGCCGAGGAGGGCCTCGACACGATCCCCGCGCGCGGCCCGCTGGCCGCGCTGACGGTCTCGGGAACGGTGTCGGGCTGGGGTCTGGCGAAAGAGATCTCCGCACGCTGGGGCGGCCGCATGCCGCTCGACCGGCTGCTTGCCGACGCCATCGGGTACGCCAGGGACGGCGTGGCCGTCACGGAGGGCCAGGTCCGCCTGACCGACGAGAAACTGCCGGAGATGGTCGAGGCGACGGGGTTCGCGGACGTCTACACGCCCGGCGGTGCGGTGCCGGAGGTCGGCCAGGTCTTCCGACAGCCGCGCCTCGCGGCGACGCTGGCTCGGATCGCGGACGCGGGGACCGACGACTACTATCGTGGCGACCTCGCGCGCACGATCGCCGCGGATCTCGCCAAGGTCGGCAGCCCCGTGACCGGCGACGACCTGGCCGCCCATGTTGCCGCCGAGGTCGTGCCGCTGTCGCTGCGGGTCGGGGATGCGACGGTCTACAACATGCGGCCGCCGACCCAGGGGCTGGCGTCGCTGCTGATCCTCGGGGCCTTTGCCGAGCTCGACTGCGCGGCCGCCGACGGCTTCGACTTCGTCCACCTGCTGGTCGAGGCCAGCAAGCAGGCCTTCGCCATCCGCGACGGCCACATCACCGACGAACGCCACATGGCCGAGACGCCGGAGTCGTTCCTCACCAGTGAGACGGTCGAGCGGCTTGCCGCCGCAATCGACCCGAAGGCCGCGGCTGCATGGCGGCGCGGCGGGACTGACAGCGACACGATCTGGATGGGTGCGATCGACCGGGACGGGAACGCCGTCAGCTTCATCCAGAGCGTCTACTGGGAGTTCGGCTCGGGTGTCGTGCTGCCGGAGACCGGCATCACATGGCAGAACCGCGGCGCGAGCTTTGCCCTCGACCCCGACGCGCTGAACCCGCTCGAGCCGGGCCGCAAGCCGTTCCACACGCTGAACCCCGCGATGGCACGGTTCGACGACGGCCGGGTGCTCTCCTACGGCACCATGGGCGGCGAGGGGCAGCCCCAGACCC
This sequence comes from Alphaproteobacteria bacterium, assembly GCA_017643325.1. GTDB lineage: Bacteria > Pseudomonadota > Alphaproteobacteria > UBA6615 > UBA6615 > JABJAG01. The sequence goes on from JAEPNS010000051.1 coordinate 13,838, forward strand.
AGGCCGCTGTCTTCAACCGGATCGTGCGCTTCGGCCAGCCCGTGCAGGCCGCCTTGACCGCGCCGCGCTGGCTGCTCGGCCGGACCTGGGGCAGCGACAGCACCAACCTGAAGATCGAGTCCCGCTTCCCGGACGAGGTGATCGCGGCGCTTGAGACCGCGGGCCACGACGTGGAGGTGGTCGGTCCCTACAGCGACCTGATGGGCCATGCCGGGGCCCTGCTGCGCCGGACGGACGGCATGATCGAGGCGGGTTTCGACCCGCGCAGCGACGGCGCGGCGCGCGGCTTCTAGTGGACGACAAAGCGCCGGAGCTGGAGCCGCGCTTCTTCGCCCGGCGCGACGAGAGCGACGATGCGGCCTTCTACGGACCGCCGCGCCTCGTGCAGCATCTCGACGAAGCCGCCCGCG
>JAEPNS010000052.1 GCA_017643325.1 Alphaproteobacteria bacterium
GCGCTGGTAATCCGGCGTTGCATGGACGCTCCCGAGCGGTTCGATCTCGCCGCGCGCGGAGTCGGCCGCGGCCTCGATACTCTCCGCCGTCAGTTGCGTCCCGGTCAGCAGGTCGCACGCCACCTTTGCGAGGAGCGGTGTCTCGCCCGCGCCGCAGAAAACGACGCTGGCGCTCTCGCAGAAATCTCCGGGACCCAGCGTGACACATACGGCAACCCCCATCATCGCGTAGTCGCCAGGCCGGCGAGCGACTTCGAGGAAACAGGAGACCGTTTCCGGTTGCGACTTCGGGAGCGCGACCTCGACCAGCATCTCGTCCTCCGCGCAGGAGGTCGTGTAGATGCCCTCGAAGAAGTCTGACGCCGCGACCCAGCGTTCGCCAGTCGAGGACACGAGGCGCATACGCGCGTCCAGCGCGAGCACGACCGCGGGCATTTCCGACGCCGGGTCGGCGTGGGCGAGATTGCCGCACAACGTCCCTCGATTGCGGATCTGCGGGTGCGCGACATGGACGATCGCCTCGCGCAGGAGCGGGCAAGCGTTGCCGATCGCCGGGTTGAACTCGACATCCCGGTGGCGCGTCAAAGCGCCAAGCCGCAGTTCGCCGCTCTCGCTGTCTGCGTTCGCGGTTCCGAGATTCTCGATTCCGTTGATATCGATGAGGACGGCTGGTGCGGCAAGGCGGAAGTTCATAGCGGGTACGAGGCTCTGGCCCCCGGCGAGGAACATCGCGTCGTCGCCATGCTCCGCTTTGGTAACGAGGGCCTCTTCCAGCGTACGTGGGGCGACGTATTTGAATGGCGCCGGTTTCATGTTCCTCTCATGATGTCGCACCGCGACAGGCTGGACGATGCGAATTGCCTGAAGGCGTCTGGGCGAGGCTATACAATTGCTGTCGTCCGGTGTTCTTGTTCACAGGTTAGAAATTCTTGAAGAATTGCGTCAACTCCGTAATACACAACAATAAAATTGCTCAATTTTTGCGCGTGACGCCCGTTTTTACGGCATTCAGCATGTCGTAATGACGATCGATCGCGAGGAGTCAGACGTCCCCCTGATGGCATGTGATTTGCTGGTTTCAATTGAGGGGCGCTACCGTCGCGGGCACCTGCAAACTTTGTGACCGGAATGACAAAAGAAGCTGTTCATCTTACGACCGACGTGCTCGTGGTGGGCGCGGGTGCGGCCGGCATGTACGCGGCCGTGTCCGCCGCGCGCGGCGGTGCCGATGTGGTGCTGGTCGACAAAAGCCTGATCGGCCGCGGCGGTGCGACCATCATGGCCCAGATGACCGTCGCCGCTGCAGTGGGCCATGAGGCCCCGGATGACTGGACCCGGCATTACGAGGACACGATCGCGGCAGGCCGCGGCCTGTGCGACGAGCGGCTCGCCGCAATCCTTTGCGAGGAGGCTGTCGATCGCATCCTCGAGCTGGACGAATGGAAAGTCGGCTGGGCACGCGAGAATGGGCACATGAAGCAGGTCACCGCGCCGGGGCACTCGGTGCCGCGCTGCGTTTATGTCGATTTTCTCAATACCGGCCCCTCGGTGGCGCGCTGCCTGCGTGGCCGGGTTGCCCAGACCGACGGCATTGCCCGGATCAGCGGCGTCGCCATCGTCGACCTGGTCGTGCGCGATGGCGCGGTCTCCGGCGCCGTCGGTTTCAACCTCGAGGACGGCGCACCCGTGACGATCGCCGCGAATGCCGTTGTGCTCGCCGGTGGCGGGTTGACCGGCATCTACCGGCGCAACAGCGCATCCGCCAACATGGGCGGCCATGCCTATGCGCTGGCGCTGCGCGCCGGCGCGGAACTGATCGACATGGAGTTCGTGCAGTTCTTCCCCATCGGACACCTGGCGCCTCGGCTTGTGGGGATGGACCCGATCATGTGGGACCCGTTCCGTTACAAGCTGGGCGGTCGGTTGCTCAACGGCGACTTCGAGGAGTTCATCCACAATTACGGTGCGGAAGACTCCGGCAAATACACGGCCCCGCGCGATGTCACCTCCTTCGCCATCGTGCGTGAGAACGAGGCCGGGCGGGGTTCACCGCACGGCGGGGCCTGGCTCTCCTTCGAGCATGTGCCCGAGACGGAATTGCGGGCGGCCTTCGGGCCGGTCATCGAGAAGCTGCTTGCCAACGGTATCGACCTGACCAAGCAGGCCATCGAGGTCTCGCCCATCGCGCACTATCACATGGGGGGTGTGCGCGTGGACGAGCGCATGGAGACCAACGTCGCGGGTTTGTACGCAGCCGGGGAAGCTGTCGGCGGAGCGAACGGCGCCAACCGGCTCTCGGGCAACGCCCTGCCGGAGGCCTTTGTGTTCGGCGAGCGGGCCGGGCGCTTCGCGGCGGCGGATGTCCGGGGACAGACACCCGCCTGGGCTGCACGAGACGCGTCTGCGGCGCTCGCGACGCTCGCAGCCCGCAGCGACGGGCGCACCGAGACGTCGCCGGATGCGTACACCCACCACGCGATCGCGGCCGAGTTGCGCGCCCTGATGTGGGAAAAGGTCGGGCTGATCCGCACGGACGACAGCCTCGGCACCGCCTTGTCGCGCATTCGCGAGCTGCAGTCGGAGCTTGAAGCCGCGCCGGCGGCGGGCGCAGCCGCCTATGACATGTCGCTGGCGGACTGGTTCGACCTGCGCGACTCTCTCCAGACAGCCGAGGCGGTGACGCTGGCCGCGCGGTCGCGCCGCGAAAGCCGGGGCGCGCACTGGCGCGAGGATTTCCAAGAGACGGACCCGGCGCTGGAGGAGAACCAGACCGTTGCGCTGTCGGCGGACGGGATGGTGACGGGTTGGCAACCGGTAGGACGACGATGAACGATATCGAGAAGGAGCACGTGTCGTTGCGCGTCCAGCGGGGCGGGCCGGACGACAATCTACACTTCGACACCTTCGAGCTGCCTTTCGAGCCGGGTGCCTCGGTGCTGGACGCGCTGATCGAAATACGCCGCAATATCGATCCGACCCTGGCGGTGCGCTATTCCTGCGTGAGCGCCAATGCGTGCCGGGAATGCATGGTGCGGATTGACGGCGAGGTCGATTACGCCTGCACGGCGCGGCTGACAGGCGGGACGATGACCATCGAGCCTCTCGCCAAGAAGAGGCTGATCCGTGACCTGGTCACGGACATCGTTCCGCCCAAGGAGCAACTCGCTTCGGTCGTCGCAGCGCGCAAGCAGGAAACCTGAAACACCCTTACCTCAAGACTGCGGAGGACGTTGTGTACCTGCGCGTCACGCGTAAGCAGGTCCAGGGTGATTGGTGCGCCAGATCAGGCTTCCGATTAGGGCCAAATTTCCGATGTTGAACACAACGCCGATAAGGAATGCGTTCGCATAGCTGCCGGTCAGATCAAATACGTAGCCGCCGAGCCAGGACCCTATGGCCATACCCCCGCCAGCACACAGCAGCACCAGCCCGGTTCGCCGCCCGGCCTCCCGGGCGGGAAGCAGTTCGCGCACGATCAGTGGATAGCAGGGCAGGATGCCGCCGTAGCCCAGCCCGAACAGAGCGGCTGCGAGGTATATCGCGGGAAGTGTGTCGACGAAAGCGAGTGCGGTTAGAAGCATCGCCTGGCCCGACGAGAAGACAAAAATCGCGCGCAACCCGCCGTAACGGCCGCCGAGCCAACTCACACCCACCAGGCTGGCCAACGTGGAGCATGCGAGCATGATCGAGAGTACCTCCGCGCCCCTGGCCGCATCGAACCCGAGATCGCTGACATGGCTCACGATGTGCGCCAGCGGCAGCGACATGCCCACGCAGCACCCGATCGCCGCACTCGAGAGCGTCAGCTGGATGGCAAGAGGCGACAGGATCGGTCGCGTTGGAGCAACGCGATATCGTGCGGCCGCGCCGACGGCCCCGTCGTTCTCGGGCGGACGGCGGCGGAGGATCATCGCAAGGGGCAGCAGTGTGGCGAGCGTAAAGAAACCGTAGAGCATCGACGCCTGCCGCCAGCCGTAAGCGGCGATCAGATAGTGGAAAACCTGTGGCCAGATCATCCCTGCGAGACCCTGGCCTGAGCCGACGACCCCGACCGCAAGGCTACGGTTGTGCTCGAACCAACGGGTGATGTTGGCGGTGAGCGGCGTGAAGAGTGTCGAACGGCCAAAGAAGCCGAGCATGATCCCGTAGATGAAATACAGTTGCCACGGGCTCGAGACATAGGCGGTTGCGATCGCGCCAAGACCCATCATGAGCGCGCCGATAAACGCCGGAATCGCAGGCCCCCGTCGATCGAGACACCATCCCATGAAAATTCCACCGATGCCTGCGAGGCCGTATTGAAGAGCGTAGGCGATCGAAGGGACTGCGCGTGGCCAGTCGAACTCCGTGCTGATGACCTTGAGTGCGACGACAATGAAGTAAATCGAGCCCGAGCCAATAAGCATGAAGAGCATTGATGCTATCAGCACAATGCTGCGTTGACGGCTCGCTCGATCGGTCAGAATTGGACGCATGCGTGTCCGGCTATTTCCTCAACGCCGGCAGGCCGACGCCGGTGCTCTCGAAGCCGCCATCCGACGCGATGATCTGCCCGGTGACGTAGCTCGCCCTCTCCGAGCAGAGGAAGGCAATGACCTCGCCGATCTCGGCCTCGCTTCCATAGCGGTTGAGCGGAATGGCGTCGTGGTAGGCGTCGATGATGTCCTGGCTGTGGACAGCCATCGCCAGCTTCGTGCGCACGGGGCCGGGGCATACGCAGTTCGCCCGTACACCGAACTCGCCGAGTTCGGCGGCCTGCTGCCTTGTCAGCTGGATCACGGCGGCCTTCGACGTGCCGTAGGCGACGCGGAGGGTCGACGCGCGCAGGCCCGAGATCGAGCCGATGTTCACCAGGCAGCCTCTCGTCTTTTTCAAGTGCGGGATCGTCGCCTGGGAGACCAGGAACACGCCGTCGAGATTGGTGTCCAGGACACGCCGCCAGCGGGTGAAATCCGTTTCCTCCAGCGGCCCGAAATCCGCGACGCCGGCGTTGTTCACGACCGCGTCCAGTTGGCCGAACCTCTCGATGACGGCCGCCGTCATTTCTTCGACCTGCGCGGGCACCGAGACGTCGAAGATGAACGCGGCGGCGTGTTCCAGGCCCGCTGACGCCGAGAGCAGTTCTTCTCCGTCGCGGTCGACCATCGCGACCCGCCAGCCTTGCTCGAGCAAGAGTTTCGTTGTCGCCAGCCCGATACCCCGGGCCGCGCCCGTTATGAGAGCCACTTTCTCGCTCATCTTGCCTCCCGCGTGTACGCGCGTGTCTGTTCTACTCAGCCGCGCCGGGAATGCGCGTGAGCTCAAGGCGGAAAAAACTTGTGCCGTCGCCTGCAAACTCGACGCGCAGATCGCCGTTCATCGCTTGCATGATGGCGCGGCTGATGGCCAGCCCCAACCCGGCTCCCTGATCCGCCGTTGCGCGCGCACCGCGTGCGAACTTGTCGAAGATGGTGCTCGCTTCCTCGCGCGATACACCGCCGCCGTTGTCGATCACATCGACCCAGGCGCGATCGCCCTCGACGACAGCGCGAAGCTCGATCATGGGTGAGGGGGCCGTGTTGTATTTCACCGCATTGGCCAGAATGTTGATAAGCGCCTGCCGGAGACGGTCGTCGTTGGCGTGGACCCGCACGTCGCCAGGCGCCCGCGATACATTGACGGTGATATTGCCGGCCCGGGTCATGCCAGTCACGGAATCAAGTGCGCCGTCGATGGCCTCGTTGAGCGCGACCGGGGCCAGCGGGATGTCCGCAGTTCCCGATTCCAGGCGGCTGAGATTCAGAATCTCGTCGAGCAGCCGCGTCAGCCGGCGGCTTTCCTCATGGATGATCGTTGTGAACTGGATGCGTTCGTCCGCCGTGATGTTCTCGTCGTCGATCAGGATTTCCGAGAAGGAGCGGATGGATGTCATGGGGGTGCGCAATTCATGACTGACCTGGCTGAGAAACTCATCCTTCTGGGTGTCGAGCGCGCGCAGACGTTCGTTCACCTCCCGCAACTGCTGGGCGGTACGTTCAAGCTCTGCCGACTTCTCTGTCAGCTGCCGGGAGGTCTCGATCAGCTGCTGGGTTTCGCTGGCAATGTCGATCAGCTCCGTCATGCCGACCGACTGCGTGCCGGTGATTCTGGTCACCAGCGCGTGGGCCGAGGCGGCACCGATCGAGCCGGCAAGCTCGCGCTCGAGCCTTGCGATCACCGCGTCGGTGACGCGCGGCATTCCGTGTAGGGCGTTCTGGGCCGCAGCCATCTCCTCGAAGAGCCGTGCGGCATGGTCGCGGTCGAGAATCTGCTGCGCAAGAACGTAGATGTCCTCGGTCTCGACCGTATAAGTCGCCTCCAGCGAAGCGCCGTCATCGACAGTGCGATACACGTTCACGAACAAGGAGGCCTGCAGGCGCTCCAATGCATCCGGGTTGGTCAGGCTCGACACGGTCACGAAAACCAGCGCGTTCATGCCCACGCTCCAGACGACGGCGTGCACGAGCGGGTCCATGCCGGCAAGGCCGAAGAGGGCCTGTGGGCGCAACACTGCAATGCCCCAGGGCCCTTCCGCCAGTACCGTGGCGCTCAAGATGAACTCACCGCCGAAGCTCGGCAGAAAAAGCGTGTAGGCCCACAGGAGCGCGCCGACGATAAGACCGGCAAGTGCGCCTAGCCGAGTGGCGCCGCGCCAGAAGATGCCGCCGAGCAGACTCGGCAGAAACTGGGCGACACCGGTGAAGGCGATCAGGCCGATGGCCGCGAGGGCGTCGGAGCCCCCCGACAGCCGGAAATAGAGGAAGCCGAGACCGAGGATGGCGGCGATGCTGACCCGCCGTGATATCAGCAACAGTCCGCGCACATCGCCACGCATGCTCTTTCCGAAGGAAAGAACGCGCAGGACCAGCGGCATGACGATGTGGTTCGAGACCATGGTCGAGACCGCGATCGCTGCGACGATGACCATCGAGGTCGCCGACGAGAAACCCCCGAGGAAGGCAAACATTGCAAGCTCGTCCTGCTCGGCCCAGAGCGGCAGGGTGAGGACGAAGAGATCGGGGTTGGCGCCAGACGGCAGCACCTTCAGTCCGACGATGGCTATGGGCATGATGAACAGCGACATGCCCAGCAGGTAGAGCGGGAACAGCCAGGATGCCGTGCCGAGGTGGCGCTCTTCGGTGTTCTCTACGACCGTGACCTGGAACTGCCGGGGCAAGCAGATGATCGCCGTCGCGGACAGGAACATCAGCGCCGCCCAGCGCGGGCCGAACAGGTCGCCGGAGCCCCGGATCGCGTCCATGGAGACGTCGGCGAAGACGTCGGCCAGACCTCCTGCGACGCCCCAGACCGCGAAGATCCCAACCGCAAGCAAGGCCAACAGCTTCACGATGGCTTCCAGCGCAATGGCAGCCACAACGCCGTGGTGACGTTCGTTTGCATCGAGATTGCGCGTGCCGAACAGGATCGTGAAAAGCGCCAGGCCGGCGGCGATCCACAAGGCGGTCGTATAGCCGTCAGCGTCCCCGGCGATCACCTGGTAGCTGCGTGTCAGAGACTGGAGTTGGAGCGCGATGTATGGCGTCGCCGCCGTCACGGCGATCAGCGTGACGATCACCGCCAGGCTCGGGCTCTTACCGTAGCGCGACGAGATCAGGTCGGCAATGGAGGTGACGCGGTGCTCCTTCGCGATCCGCACGAGCTTGCGCAGCAACCACCACCATCCGACAAATACCAGTGTCGGGCCCAGATAGATCGCCGCGAACTCGAGCCCGTTGCGCGCCGCGGAACCGACGGCGCCGTAGAATGTCCAGGAGGTGCAGTAGACCGAGATCGACAGGGTGTAGATCACCGGCGACTGCAGCCATTGGATCGGGCCCTGCCGCGAACGGCGATCGACGACGAAGGCGATCGCAAACAGCAGGACGACATAGCCGAGGCAGACGGCGAGGATGACGTCGACGGAAAGCATCAGTCGTCGTCCGGCGCCCGCGATGTCGGATTTTCGAGATCATGCGCCGCCTGGAGTGCGGGCCGCAGCAGATAGGCGCCCGCGACGAGAAAGATCCAGACAGCGAAGACCGCGGCGAGAGGCAGCGGAATCCCTGCGAGGGTTCCCTCGACGAGAAACACAGCTGCCACTGGCGGCATGAGAAACACGATACCAGCGAGTGTCAGCGCGAGCGAACGGTCGTGGGCCTTTCGCGCGTTTTCGCCCGGAGCCGACGGCGTGCGGCGGGTCATGTCTGCGAGGGCCCGCGGGTGGCGAGGTTCGACACGGCGTCCACGATATCCGTGTTCGAGAAAGGCTTTGTAATGAATGCGTCCGCGCCCGCCTCGAACGCCGTCTCTCGGTTTTCCTTCTGACCCTTGGCCGTGAGCATCAGCACCGGAAGTGCGCGGGTATTGGGGTTCGCGCGCAACTGGCGAAGCACCTCGAAGCCATCCAGTTCGGGCAGCATCACGTCGAGAACGAGGACGTCGGGCGGCGATTGCAACACGGATTCGAGCGCGGCCGGACCTTCGGTCTCGACGGAAATGTCGAAGCCGGCGCGTTCGAGCAGAAACCGCAGCGACTCAACGATATTCGGCTCGTCCTCCACGAGAAGGACACGCTTGTTCATGCGCTTCTCTCCTCCCGGCACCAGCTATAGGCGATCCGGCGGAGGCTAGCATGCCCGACTTTAGTTCAATCGGACAGCGGGTCCTCGACACGGTGGACACAGTTGTCTCGCGGGCACAGGCGGCAGCTTGGACCAACTTGCTCGGGGCGTGTTGTCGCATCGGGCGCGTAGACCGTCAGCCTGGCATCGGCCTCTGTCATGGCGATCATGTCTGTGACGTACTGGCGTGGCACGCCAAAACCGACCGCGCCGGTGTTGCGCGCACGTGCGACGAACACGAAACGCGATCCCGTCGGGAAGTGGGCCAGCTGTCGGATCACGGTTTCTGGCGATTGCTGGGCGCGGTAGAGCACCCACAGCGGGCAGGCCGGGGTGTAGCGCGGGAATGTGAGGGTATCGAGGCCGAGCATGCGGATCAGGCCGCCGGCGGCGTTCGCGCGGTAGTAGCCGAAGCGCGGCACATCCGCTTCCGGGCGCAGTGCCGTGAGCCGGAGGCAGACCGTGTGAAAGTCCGCGCTGAACGAGTCGCAGATCGCCTCGATGTCGTAGCGCAGCGCGCGTGCATGGCCGCCGAACTCCGCTTCGGGCATCTGGACGGCGCCCACCGCGTATTCCAGGAGCGCACGGTGCGCACGCTCGCGTGCTGAGATTGTCTCGAGCTGGGCATGCGTGTCGATGATGTCGGAAATGATGTCTCCGAACCGGTCCTGTGCAAGCGCGCGGGCATAGGCGTTTCGGTTCGAGACGGGCGCCTCGCGAAGCAGCTTGTGCGCTTTCTCGGCCGCATCTTCGATCTGCGCGAACCTGTTGCCGTTCGCCTCGAACAGAGATTCGACCTCGTCGACAGGGGTCAGGGTCCGGCTCGGCGTGTCGGATTTGTCGAGGTAGGCGGCGAGCGCCTCACCGACGCTCGACAGCCGGTGGCTCTCCTCATCGATGATTGCATAGAAGCGGTTGCGCTCCTCGTCGGTGATATCGTCATAAGCCTTGAGGATGTCCGCCGCCGAGCGAATTGCTGACACCCGTGTCAACATGCGGTGGACGGTTTCTCCGAGGAACGGGTCGTTGGACAGACGGTCCGACAGCGATTGGGCGCGCAGGTTCGCTTCCTGTCCGGAGCGAGCGAGCGACGCGACGGCGTTCGCCCAGCCGGGGAAGCGGCCGATGAACTCGCCCGTCTGGTCCTGTTCGACGCCGAGGTTCGCCGACGCAGGGAGACTCGCGATCTCGTTCAGGGAATTGAGCAGACGGTTCTCCGACGAGGTGTCCAGATCGTCCCGGTCGATCTCCAGCCTGTCCGCAATTCGATGGAGAAGCGCACCTCCGATCTGGCGTTTATTCCACTCAATGAGGTTCATGTAGGACGGTGATATCCCGACGCTGCGCGCCAGCTCGCTCTGGCTGATTCCCATTTGATTCCGGCGTCTTCGGATGCGTGTGCCGACGATTGATCGTTCGCCCTGCGGATTTTCACGGTCCATGGTTCTGGATCAGCCTGTCAAAATTTTACAAATATACTGCACTGCAATGAATATCATTGACAAAATAATTCAATAAACACAATGGGATATTGAAAATTTTACTTATCCTGTCACCGTGTTCGAGAACGTCGAAACACGGTCAGGCCCACAAGAACCGCGGACAGGCGCTCGAACACATGCGGGGAACAAGCAAGAACCTCGAGCGGGAGAAACACAGATGAGAAAATACGATTTCACACGTCGGAGCCTTTTGAAGGGCACGGCCCTCGCGGGTGTCGGCCTCGCGGCCCCGACGATCCTGACCAGCAAGAGCTGGGCCGCCAACTACTTGAACGAGCCGACCGGCAGCACGGTCACCTTCGGCTTCAACGTTCCGCAGACAGGAGCTTACGCCGACGAGGGTGCGGACGAACTGCGGGCCTACGAGCTCGCGGTCGAGCACATCAATGGCGAGGGTGACGGTGGCATGCTGAACACCTTCTCGTCGAAGGAACTCAAGGGCAACGGCATCAACGGCAAGAAGGTCGTCTTCGTCACGGGTGACACCCAGACCAAGTCAGACGCTGCGCGCGCCAGCGCCAAGCGCATGGTCGAGAAGGATGGCGCGATCATGATCACCGGCGGTTCGTCCTCGGGCGTCGCTGTTGCGGTCCAGTCCTATTGCCAGGATGCGGGTGTCATCTTCATGGCGGGTCTCACCCACTCGAACGACACCACCGGCAAGGACAAGCGGGCCAACGGCTTCCGCCACTTCTTCAACACCGAGATGTCGGGTGCGGCGCTGGCCCCTGTGCTCGAACGCAACTTCGGCAAGGATCGCGTCGCCTACCACCTGACCGCCGACTACAACTGGGGCTGGTCGCAGGAAGGCTCGATCAAGAAATACACCGAGAAGCTGGGCTGGCAGACGGCGTCGGCCGTTCGCACACCGCTCGGCTCGGGTGACTTCTCCCAGTACATCACGCCGGTCCTCAATTCGGGTGCCGACGTGCTGGTGCTGAACCACTACGGCCGCGACATGGTCAACTCGCTGACCCAGTCGGTCCAGTTCGGCCTGCGGGACAAGCAGGTCAACGGCAAGGAATTTGCGATCGTCGTGCCGCTCTACAGCCGCCTGATGGCGCAGGGCGCGGGCGAGAACGTGAAGGGCATCTACGGATCGACCAACTGGCACTGGTCGCTCCAGGACGAGGGGTCGAAGGCCTTCGTCAAGTCGTTCGGCCAGAAATATGGCTTCCCGCCGTCCCAGGCCGCGCACACCTGCTACGTCCAGGCCATCCTCTACGCCGACGCGGCGCAGCGCGCGGGCACGTTCCGCCCGTCGGGCGTCGGCGCGGCGCTGGAAGGCTTCGAGTTCGACGGCATGGGCAACGGGCCGACCGAGTACCGGGCCGACGACCATCAGTGCTTCAAGGATGTGCTGGTCGTGAAGGGCAAGGAAAACCCGACCTCTCAGTTCGACGTTCTTGAGGTCGTCGAAATCACTCCGCGCGCGCAGGTCGAGTATCCGGCCTCGCTGCTGGGTGGGGAACTGGGGCCGTACAACGACGGTGTCTGATACCCTCCCTGGAACGTGATGAAGTGCCGGCCGCTCATGCCCGTTCCGGCACGGGCGGCCGGTAATTTTTTGGGGGACCGAGGCAAATGGACCAGATATTTCTCCAGGTTCTGAATGGACTGGACAAGGGCGGGGCCTACGCGCTGATCGCGCTGGGCCTGACGATCATCTTTGGCACGCTGGGTGTCGTGAACTTCGCTCATGGCGCGTTGTTCATGCTCGGCGCGTTCTGCGCCGTCACGGTCAAGGCGCTCCTTGAGACATCCAAGGTGACAACCGATCCGACCCAGCTTACGGCTTGGGGTACCCCGGTAGAGGTGCGTACGCCGTATATCGAGGCCTGGCTCGGCGATTTCGGCACCTTGCTGGTCGATTTCTCGGTGCCGGCGTCGATCATCATCGCCATTCCGGTGATGCTGTTGATAGGCGTCGCCATGGAACGCGGCCTGATCCGGTTCTTCTACAAACGCCCTCACGCGGAACAGATCCTCGTGACATTTGGCCTCGCGATCGTTCTGCAGGAGATCGTGAAGAGCCAGTTCGGGGCCAACCCTATCCCCCAGCCCGCGCCCGATGCCGCGAAGGGCATGGTCGATTTCGGCGCGTTTATCGGCTTCCAGGCCGGCAGTGTCGTCTACCCGGCCTGGCGCCTGATCTACTTCCTCTTCTCGCTGATGGTGATCGGCGCCGTGTTTGCGTTTCTGCAGTTCACAACGTTCGGGATGGTGGTGCGCGCGGGCATGGCCGACCGCGAGACCGTCGGTCTGCTCGGCATCGACATCGACCGGCGATTCACCATCGTCTTCGGGATCGCCGCCGTCGTCGCCGGGCTCGCGGGCGTGATGTACACGCCGATCCTTAGTCCGGACTACCATATGGGGATGGACTTCCTGGTCTTAAGCTTCGTCGTCGTGGTCGTCGGCGGGATGGGCTCGCTGCCAGGGGCCGTTGTTGCCGGGTTCCTGCTCGGCATCGTGCAGAGCTTTGCCTCGATGAACGAGGTGAAGGCGATCCTGCCCGGGATCGACCAGATCATCATCTATCTGATCGCCGTCGTTATTCTACTCGCGCGTCCGCGCGGCCTGATGGGCCGCAAGGGCGTGATGGAGGCCTGAGCCATGGGCAACACGGACACCAAACGCAAAGACCTGATCCTGCTGGCCGGTTTTTCGGCCGTCGTCCTGCTGGCCCCGTTTATTTTCGGGCCGGTTGGCGCAGGCTACCCCGATCTGCTTCAGAAGTTCGCGATCTTCGGCATCTTTGCAATGGGCTTCAACATCCTGTTTGGGCTTACGGGCTACCTGTCCTTCGGCCATGCAGCCTTTCTCGGGGTGGGGTCCTACGCGGCCGTTTGGACATTCAAGCTGCTGACCATGAACCCGTTCGTGGCCCTCAGCCTTGCGGTGCTGATCGGCGGGCTGTTCGCTTTGGCGATCGGTTTCGTGTGCCTGCGCCGCTCGGGGATCTACTTCTCGATCCTGACTCTGGCGCTGGCGCAGATGAGCTACAACCTGGCCTATTCGGTGCTGACGCCGATCACCAACGGCGAGACCGGCCTTCAGCTCGCCCAGTCGGATCCGCGCAGCCTCGACGCCATGTTCGGCATTGACTACGGCGCCGTGCTGCCGTCGTCCCATCTCTTCGGGATCGATATGACAGGATACCCCGGCTTCTACTTCTGCGCCGTGATGTTCATCGCCTGTTTCTACCTGTCGATGCGCATCTTCCGCTCACCCTTCGGGATGATGCTGCGCGCGGTGAAGTCGAACCAGAACCGGATGAACTACACGGGTCTGAACTCGCGGCCCTACACCCTGACGGCGTTCGTCATCTCCGGCATGTATGCCGGTCTTGCCGGCGGTCTGCTTGCCGTAACCGACCCGCTTGCGGGGGCGGAGCGCATGCAGTGGACGGCGTCCGGTGAGGTTGTCCTGATGACAATCCTCGGTGGAGCCGGCACCCTGCTCGGGCCCGTGATTGGCGCTGGCGTCATCAAGTATTTCGAGAACATCTTCTCCGCTTTCAACGAGGGCTTCCTGCTCGACGTGTTCGATTTCCTGCCGGAGGTCATCCAGCACGCAGCGGTGTCCGTGTCTTCGTTGTTCGTCGGCGAGGGCTGGCATTTGACGCTCGGCGCCTTGTTCATGGTGATCGTCATTTTCCTGCCGGGCGGCCTGATGGAAGGAATCAACCGGCTTTACAGGAAGTTCCGTCCGAAGGGCGGATCGTCCGACCCGGATGCAGCGCCGGCGCCGGCACCTGCCGAATAGGGGAGAGAGACGATGGGAATTCTCAAGGTCGAAAACGTCAGCAAGCGCTTCGGCGGCCTGCAGGCCCTGAACGATGTGAACCTCGATGTCGAGGAGGGCACGGTTCACGCGATCATCGGGCCGAACGGCGCAGGGAAGTCGACCCTTCTCAACTGTTTCGTCGGCCGGCTCGATCCAGACACCGGCTCGGTGATGTTCGACGGTACGTCGCTGCTCGGCCTGAAGCCGCACCAGATCAACCAGACCGGCGTGAGCCGCGTGTTCCAGA
>JAEPNS010000053.1 GCA_017643325.1 Alphaproteobacteria bacterium
CTTGTATCTGTTGCAACGACTCATCCTTGAGGGGGGCTTGAATGAGTTCGCAGGACAACGCCGACGGGCAGACGGCGGATCGCACGCCCGAAGATTTCATCGCCGAGGTCGAGAGTGGACCGCGCAGCCCGGAAAGCAAGATCGCGGTGGCTGCGATTCTGGGCATTTCCGTCGCCTGGTCCATTTTCCAGCTCTGGATCGCCGAAAGCCCCATCAACTCTTTTATCGCGCGATCCTGGCATCTCGGCTTTGCGCTCGCGCTCGTGTTCCTGGCCTTTCCCGCCTACGACTACCGCAATCCTCCACGATGGGTGCGCGGCCTGCACGCGGTTCTTCCTTTCCTGAAATCGGGCCGGACGAACCGGTCCTACATCCCGGTCATCGATATCGTCCTGGCGATCGTGGCGGCCGGCGGTGCGCTGTACATCTGGTGGGATTTCCAGGGGATCATCAACCGCCAGGGACTGCCGTCGCAGACCGACGTGATCATGGGCGTGATCACGATCGTGCTCCTGCTGGAGGCTGCGCGTCGCTCGCTCGGTCCGGCGTTGAGCATCATCTGTATCATCTTCATCGCCTATGCGTTCGTCGGGCCCTGGATGCCGGATCTGCTGCGCCATCGCGGCATCCCGCTCGATTTCTTCATCAACGACATGTACATGTCGACCACCGGTATTTTCGGCGTCCCGCTGGGCGTCTCGACGAGCTTCGTGTTCCTGTTCGTCCTGTTCGGCTCGCTGCTCGACAAGGCCGGGGCCGGCAAATACTTTATTGACGTTGCGTTTTCGGGGCTGGGCCACAAGGTCGGCGGTCCGGCGAAGGCCGCCGTCGTGGCGTCGGGCCTCTCCGGTCTCGTCTCCGGCTCGTCGATCGCAAACACGGTGACGACCGGAACGTTCACCATCCCGCTCATGAAGAAGGTCGGGCTGCCGGCCTACAAGGCGGGCGCCGTCGAGGTCGCGGCGTCGACCAACGGCCAGCTGATGCCCCCGATCATGGGCGCGGCCGCGTTCATCATGGCCGACATCATCGGCATTCCTTATCTGGACGTGGTCCGCGCGGCGCTGTTCCCGGCGATCATCTCCTACCTTGCGCTGTTCTATGTCGTGCATCTGGAGGCGCTCAAGCTCGGCCTGAAGCCGTTGTCGAAGAACGAGCTTCCGCCGATGCTCAAGACATTCCTGACCGGGATGCATTACCTGATCCCGCTCATCGTCCTGATCTGGTTCCTCGTCATTGAGCGCCGCTCGCCGATCTTCTCGGCGCTGACGGCGATCGAGGCGCTGGCGGTGATCATGATCATCCAGCGCCCGATCATCGCCTACCTGGCGCTGGGCGCGCACCGCAAGGCCGGAAATCTCGATCCCGACGCGAAGCTGGCCCCGATCCTCGGGGCAGCATTCCTGGACGGCTTGAAGGACATCTGGGAAGGCCTGATCGCCGGTGCGCGAAACATGATGAGTGTCGGCGTCGCCACGGCCGCGGCGGGCATCATCGTGGGCGTGGTCACGAGCACCGGGCTCGTCAGCCGCTTCACCCAGCTGATCGGGACCGTGTCGGGTGGCAGCATCACGATCATGCTGATCCTGACGGCGGTCACCAGCATGATCCTCGGGATGGGGCTGCCGACGACGGCGAACTACATTCTGATGGCGACCCTGACCGCGCCCGTGATCGTCACGCTGGGCGCCGATGCGGGACTCGTCTTCCCGCTGATCGCCGCGCACCTGTTCGTCTTCTACTTCGGCATCCTGGCCGACGACACGCCGCCAGTGGGCCTTGCGGCCTATGCGGGCGCGGCCATCGCGCAGTCGGATCCGATCAAGACGGGCATCCAGGGCTTCACCTACGACATGCGCACGGCGATCCTGCCCTTCGTGTTCATCTTCAACACCGAGTTGCTGATGATCTCGGGCGTGGCCGAGAACGGCGACATCATCTGGCTGAACGATCCGTTCGCGATCGTCTGGGTGTTCGTCATATCGCTGATCGCGATGTTCGCGTTCGCGTCGTTCATGCAGGGTTACTTCGCGGACGACTGCAACTGGGCCGAGCGGATTTTCCTGCTGGCACTCGCGGTTGCGATGTTCCGCCCGGCGCTGATCACCGACGAGATCGGGATCCCGCGCGAGGCCATCCAGGCGGCGGGCGCTGTCCTGTGGGCGCTGATGTACCTGTACCAGAAGCGCCGAAAGAAGAACCGGGACGGCGGATCGCCCGTTGCCTCGGCGGCCTGAAGGGAGGGCCGGCCATGTACAAGCAAATCCTGCTTCCCGTCGACCTCGAGGACGATGACTCCTGGCGCCGCGCTCTGCCGGTCGCGGCGGAGTACGCCAAGGCGTTCGATGCGACGCTCCACGTCATGACGGTCGTGCCGGACTTCGGCATGAGCGTGGTCGGCTCGTTCTTTCCGAAGGGCTTCGCGGAGAAGGCGATTGCGGAAACCGGCACACGCCTTCACGCCTTCGTCGACGCGAATATCCCGGACGGGATCGCGGTGCAGCACGTCGTCAAGCACGGGCGGGTCTATGAGGAGATCATCCATTCCGCGAACGAACTGGACGTCGACCTGATTGTGATCTCGGCGCACCACCCGGATGCCAGCGACTTCCTGCTCGGCCCGAATGCGGCCCGCGTCGCAAGGCATGCGGAGCAGTCCGTCCTGATCGTACGCTGACGCGCATCGGCGTTTGCAAAGGCCGCAAAGCCGTTGTAAGACATCCGCCGCCTGAGGTCGGGAAGTAGCTCAGCCTGGTAGAGCACTACGTTCGGGACGTAGGGGCCGGAGGTTCGAATCCTCTCTTCCCGACCAGGCTTTTCTCCTGTCTGCGGATTGTTTGCACAACCGGCGCGAGTTCGGGCGGGCGGTGACTGTATTGCACCGTTTCCTCCCACGCGCGCGTTGCGCGCCGTAGCCGGTCCCGGGTGAAGGCGACGTCGGTCCGGGCGTCCTCGACCGGCGCGAGGTCGCGCAGGTCCTCGTCCTCGATATGCGCGAGCGCGCGGTGCGCCGCCGCCAGCCGGCGCAGGCATCCGAGGGCATCCAGGTGGGCGTCAAGCGCCGCGATGCGGTCGAGGGCGGCGCGGTACTGGTGTTCGTTCTCGACCTGCGGATCCGGCATGGCGCGGACCCTATTGCGATAACCGCAATTCCGTCAAAGCCGGAGTGCCGGTCTGCGTCGCGGTGTCCGCCTACGCGTCCAGCGACACGTTGAGCAGCGCCGGCGTACCCGACGCGACCGCCGCGATCGCCTCTCCGAGCGCCGCCTCCAACTCGTCCGGCGTGTCCGCCCGCGCGCCGAAGGCGCCGAACGGCGCGGCCAGTTCCGAATACTCGAATTCGGTGACCGGATGGCCGAGGTACAGGCCGGACGAGGCGGCGACGCCGTCGGGGTAGTAGTTCGTTTGGTCCTTCCGCATGGCGTTGTAGCCATGGTTGTTGGTCACCACGGTCAGCGTCGCCAGCCCCTGCTCCTTTGCGAACGCCATCGCCTGGACAGCGGGGTTGTAGAGGAAGGTCCCGTCGCCCAGCGTCGTGATAACCATGCGCTCCGGCGCGCCGAGGCGGGTCCCGAGCGCCACGCCCATCGCCTGGCCGAGGCCCCCGTGGACGCGGAAATAGCTGAGCGGGCCGCGCGGGACGAGATGGTTCACGAGAAACGGCCGGTGCGTGATCGTCTCGTCGACGAAGATCGCGTCGTCGGGCGCGGCGTCCGACAGCATCGCGAACAGCAGCGCCGGCGAGATGGTGTCCGCCGCGCGGGCGGCCGCGATGGCCTCGGCATTCTTCGCCGTGCGGGCCATGGCCGCTTCGTCCCAGCGCGCGCGACGTGCGGCGACGGCCGCGGCGTCGCGGACCTCGACGGCCGCGGCGAGCAGCGCGAGGTTGGCGGCGACATCGCCCTCGAGGAACTGCTCCGCCGCGCTCGGCTGGTAGACGACATGGTCGCGGAACGGCGTGTCGTCGATCGACAGGACATGCGCGCGCCGGGGCACGTCCTTGAGCGGATACCAGGGCTGGCGGCAGGCGACCGTGACGACCAGGTCGGCCTCGTCGACCACATCGGGCCGGCCCGCGCCGGCAAAGAGCGGGTGGTCGTGGGGGAAGTTGGCGTAGGGCGCAAAACGGCCTTCCACGACCGGGATCGCGAGTTTCTCGGCCAGGTCGACCAGCGCGTGGTAACCCTCCGCCGTGCGGCCCGACTCCTCGGTGATGATGACCGGGCACGCGGCCGCCGACAGCCGTTCGGCGAAGGCCGCGATGTCGTCCGGCGTCGCGGTGATCACCGGGGCCGGGGGCGCCATCCGGAGGCTGTCCGGGGCGGGCCAGGGCTGTTTCATGACCTCGATCGGAACCGACAGGTAGACCGGCGCGCGCGGGTTGCGTTGCGCCAGCTCGCCCGCGGAGACGATCTGGTTGTGCAGGGTCGCGGCGCTGCCGGCCTGGTTGGCCCATTTGACCAGCGGCTCGACCAGCCGCGCCGGGCCGCCGACCTGGTTCAGGATTCCCTGCCACTGGAAACCGGGGTCGAGGTCCGGATCGTCGCCGAAGCTCAGCGCCTCGCCCGAGAGGATCACCATCGGGATCGCGCCGCGCAGCGCGCCCTCGATGCCCATCGCGCCCTGCAGAAGGCCGACGCCCGTATGGAGCATGACGGCCTGCATCCGGCCCGTGATCTGGGTGTATCCCATGGCAAGCCCGACGGCGAGATTCTCGTGCGCGCAGGTGAGATAGGTGGGGCCCGGTTCGTTGGACAGCTGCTGGTGCGCCATCGCCTCCCACACCGGGCCCCATTCGGACCCCGGCGACGACATCACATAGTCGATCCCGAGACTGCGGAAGGCCTGCAGGACTGCATCGCCTCCATCAGGTGCGTTACGCATGGCATTTCCCCCGTTGTCCAGTGTTCCCGCCGGCGGGATATCGTGACGCAGCAATGTTCGGCGGGCAAGTCGGCCGCGACGTATCAGCCGCGTCCGGCCCAGATGATCAGGTGCACGCTCTCCACTTCCTCTATCGGGAACCGAAGTTCGCGCCGGGGGTTGAATTGCTCGAGCGTCAGCGCGTCGGCCGTCTGGGTCATGAACCGCTTCACCAGCGCGCGCGGGGCCTCGCCTTCGGCTTCGGGCTTGAGCTGCACGACGACGAAGGTGTCGTCACCCCGCGTCACCGCGCGGCCGGGATGCACGTGCAGCGTCTCGCCCGGGAAGTAGCGGGGCACCATCGAGGTGTCGGAGACATAGACCGCATATGCGCTCGCCACGCCCTGCAGGGAGGGGGGGCGTTCGACATAGTCATGCACCTCGCCGTTCATGTGGAACATGCCGTCCGAGCCGGCGACGACCGTTCCCATCACCGGGAGATCGCGCCCGCCGGTCCAGGCAACAAAGGGGCGTGGGGAGGTCGGGCCGGGACGTGCGCCCGCCTCGGTGCGTACGGGGGACAGGCCGGCGGGCACCTCGTTCTCCAGATAGGCCGCGACAACCGGCACCTCGGCGGCGCGAAGCTGGCGGCTCCCGGTCAGCAGCCGGCTGATGGCGGACGGGTCGAGGCCGAGTGCCTGCGCCAGGCCGCGCTGTGTCTTGCCGGGACGCGCCAGACCGTCGCGGATCCACGCGATCTCGCTGTCCGCCGGTGCAGGTCCGCTCATCGGAATTTGTCGAACGATTCCATGATATTGTGAAAATAACACGAAATAAGTTGCATGCGCAATGCGATAATCGCACGATCTGGTTGCCTGCCTCGCTCCTTGGCCGTCTCTCGAAAGGGCTAGGCAGAATGTTCATGTTATGTTCTATTTTGACCCGCAGGAGTTGACCGTGTCCAGAGAAAGTCGTCGAAAAACCCGATGTCCGAAAGCGGACCCGCAGTGGCCCCCGCGCAGCGCGGACGAGATGGTGGCCTGGCAGCGTCAGGTCGGCACCGACCTTGAGATCGCGCGCCATCTCGGTTTGAGCCGGGCCAGCATCTATGGCCAGCGGATGAAATTTTCGGTTCCGGCGCTGCCGCGCAAGAAGCGGTCCCGGGTGCGCGAGCGCCGACCCGGCGCGACGTTGCGGAAGTACGAGATCGCGCGGCTGTATGCCGGACGCCGCTACGAGGACTGGGGATCGGTGCCGCCGCAACTTCGCGAGGCCCTGCCGCCTGCCTACATGATTGCCGCGGAGTAGGGCGATGGCACGCCCGGGACGCAAGCGGAGCGTCGATGCCCGCCGCCGCCGGCGCACGCGTGCCGGCCGCCGGACGGCCGACGCGGGAACGCCGGAGCTGATCGCCAAGCGCGCGCTGCTCGTCGGCGCGGACGGCGCCCGGGATCCGCGCGCAGCCGACCCGCTCGGCATATTGCAGATGGCCGGCCATATCTCGCGCGACCAGATGGATGCCGGGTGGATCTACGCCGTCATGCGCTGGCGCGCCTTCGGGAAACCGACGCCCTACACATCGGTCTACGAACGCTACGCGACCGGGCTGACCGGGTTTCGGGCGGGGGAAGCAAGCCTATATCCCGACACGGATCTGCGTGCCCGCGACATCTTCGCCCGTGGGGACAACGCACTGCGCAATGCGGGACGGCTCGCCTGGTCGGAAACCCGGCGTGCGACGGTCGAGCACACCGTGCCCGCCTGGTACTGGCGGTTGAAATCAGGTCCGCCCGGGCGCGCCGACGCGCTGGAACGGGCGGCGCTGCTGCGAGGGCTGGATGCGCTGGCCGAAGTTTACGGCCGCGGCGCATCCGGTACGGTCAACTCGCGCGCGTCACGGCTCGGATAGCGGCTTCCGGCATCTCGGTTCGCGGGCCGCGAGACGGTGCCTTCTGGCCCCTTTGTCCCAGTTCCGTGACCCGCGCCTCGATGTCTTCCGGCCCGCACGGCCATCGGATGGCGGCATCGAACCCCGGCATGTCGTCGAGCCGGTCCATTCCGTGCATCGATGGCGGGATCATCAGCACTTTCGGATAGGGCGCATCGCGCAGCAACCGCACGAGAAGAGGAGCCTGCACATCCAGTGTGTTGAACGAGACGAGCAGCACGTCAGGCGCGAGGCTGCTCTGCGAGTCGATGAACTGCTTGCCGCTGTTCATCTCGATCACCCGGTGGCCGCGCGATTCCAGGGCTGTGCGTATCTCCCGAAGGTCAAATTCGTAATCCGCAACCGCCACGATTGTCATGGCGGGCGCGTTCGCGGGCGCGGTTTCCGTCTGTGCGGAGCCCGCATCGTCGTCGGCTGGTGCAAGCGCGCGGTAGAGCCGGATGAGCTGCTGCTCCTTGCGCTCGTTCATCCGGTTGACCTGTCGCAGCCGGGATTCGACCGTCACGAGCAGCATCTCGAAGTCGACGGGCTTGGTCAGGTAATCGTCGGCGCCGAGGCGCTTGCCTGCGATCACGTCCGTCCGGTCGGCGAGCGCCGAAAGGAAGATGAACGGAACATCGTCATGCTCGGGGTGGTTGTTCCGCAGGGCCGTCAGCAGTCCGAACCCGTCCATGTCTGGCATGTTGACGTCGCACAGGACGAGGTCCGGCGATGTCTCCAGGATCGCGGCAAGGCCCGTGCGGCCGTCGGACGCCTGGGCCACGTCGTAGCCGGCATCCGACAGCTCCTCGGAGATGTCATCGCGGATCTCGTCCTCGTCCTCAATGCACAGAATCTTGTTCATGGCTGCGTCTCCAGGGCAGGGCCTACGCGGCGGCAGTTTCCGGTTCGTGCGGCAGGTCGGCCCGGGGGACGGTGGGTTGCCGGGTGGGCAGCGTCACGTGAAAGACCGTGCCCGCCCCGACCTGGCTCTCCACGTCGATCGTGCCGCCATGCAGGACGACAAGGTCGTGTGCGAGGTTCAGCCCGATCCCCGTGCCCGGAATCCCCTCGGAGGTCGATGCGCGAAAAAACCTGTCGAACAGTCGGTCCAGATCCTCCGCGGGGATGCCGACGCCGTTGTCGGCGACCGAGATGCGGATCAGCTCGGGTGCGAGCGATTGCCCCGTCACCTCGATCCTGGGGTTCCGGGGCGAGTACTTGGCGGCATTGCTCAGCAGGTTGGTGAACACCTGGTCGAGCAGGGCGGGATCGCCTTCGACCGATCCCGGCAGATCTTCGAGATCGACCCGGAGATCGAGTGTCTCGGCGAGCTCGCCCTGACGTTCGCAGACCGATGTGACGAGTGCGGCGAGATCAACGGGCTCCGATTTCATGCGGATCCGCCCCTCATCGAGACGGGACGCTGAGAGCGTACTCTCGATCAGGCAGAGCATGCGTGCGACCGCGCCCCGGATTCGCGAAACCCGCTTGCCCAGTTCGTCCGGGGCGATCTTGCCCTGTCGCCGTTCGATGCGTTGCGCCGCCCCGTCGATGATCGCGAGGGGAGTCCGGAACTCGTGGCTCGCCATCGAGACGAACTTTCGCTGGAGGGCGTTGAACTCCTTCTCGTTGCGCAGGGCGGCCTCGAGTTGTGATGCCTGCTCCCGAACCTCCGCCGTCCGCGCGCGCACGGCGTCCTCGAGCTGGTCGCGGTGCTCGCGGAGTTCGGCCTGCGTTCGGCGCAGCTGCTCCACGCGCGACTCGAGCTGGCGTTCTTTATCCACGAGCTCGGCCTCGGCCCGTTTGCGCTCGCTGATGTCGCGCGCGATCACGGCGACGCCGCGTGGCGTGCCGTCGGTTTCGCGCAGGATGGAGAAGCGGAGCGACACGTCGATCAGGCCGCCGTCCTTGCGGCGGCGCACCGTTTCGTGGGGGGGCAGGTGCTCGCCGGCGAGGCTCCGGCGGAGCAGGCTCTCGGTCTCGTTCTCGTAGCCGTCCGGGGCGACAAGGGAAATCGAGCGACCGACGATCTCGTCGGTTGAATAGCCATACAGCCTCTCGGCGCCCCTGTTCCAGCTCGTAACGATTCCGTTCCCGGACAGGGTGAGGATCGAGTCCGCGGACTGCTCGACAATGTCGGCCAACTCGCCGAGCCGTGCTTCGGCGTGTCGCCGCTCGGCAATCTCGGCCTGCAGCGGCGACGTGATGGCGCGCTGCAGGAACCAGCCGGCCACCGCGGCCACGAGGCTCGCGGCGATCACCGATGCAATGGCGAACCATTTGGTCCGGCGGAGATCGGAGAGGCGCTGGTCCAGGATCCGGAAAACCTCGGGCACGATCTCGTCGAACAGCGCCAGCGTGGCATCGATGGAGGAACTGCCGAGCCGGAATATCTCCTCGGGGCTTCCGCTCAACTCGCCCGACGCGATCATGGCGTGGAATGCGTTGGTGTCGCGCTCGAAGACCTCGAACATGGCCGCAAGGTTCCGTGCGATCTCCGGATCCTCGTTCACGGCCGTGTTGTAGCCGTAGAAGAGATTGTCGTGTGCAAGCGTGAGCGCCCAGTCGTCGACACTGAGTTGCTTGTGTTCTTGGAGACTCGGCGCGTCGCCGCGCGACACGATACCGTACGCGAGAGAGCGGACGGAATTGAGCTGCGCCACCATGCGCGGCAACTCGTGGATAATCAGCCGCGTGAGGTGTGTGGTTTCGAGCGAATTGTCGAGTTCGAGATTCGCCGTGTTGCCGATATGGCGGAAGAGGGTAACGAGCGCGTCCTGGATTTCGTCGTTCGCGGCTTCGGTGCCTTGCGAGAAGTCGTGGTGCAGGTCGTGATCGACACCCTGCCAGACACTTCGGATGGCCTTGAGGTCACCGAGCACCTGGAACGGATCGCCGTCCGACTCCGCCCGCGCGATCAGCTGCTCGAGACTGTGTCCGATCCGGCTGACCGTTTCGGTCAGCTCCGCGCCAACGGCCGCCCGGTGACCATCGGGCATGGCGGCCGTATGTTCTCCGGTGGCGTTTCCCGCGCGGCGCAGATGGTCTGCATGCTGGTGCAGGGCAGCGTGCGCGGGAACGAGCTCGAGCAGTTCGCGCAGCTCGACGAGATACCGGATCCCCGCGATTTCGGTTTCCGCGATCCGGATCTGGCGGTTTCGTTCCTCGACGAGGATCAGCAGGAAGACGACCAGCGGAAGCAGAAGCACGAGCGCGGCGAGAAAAAGCCGCGAGCCCAGCCCGATTTTCAGATGCGCCTGTTCGCCCATGTCCGCGGATGACTCCGTCTGCCGACAGCCTTTCGGCCTGGCACGGGAGTGTCCGGGGGCGAGGTTAACCGCAGCTTAACGTCGGGTGGCCAACGTTCGCGATTGCGTGATCAGTCCGTGTCCTCGAACCAGCTTCGCCAGGCCGGCCAACCGGCCAGCTGTTCGGCGATCAGCGCGTAGCCTTCACCGACCGCGTGAACGCCGTCACACGCGCGCTGGTGGCGGTCCCAGTCCGGGTTTGCGGAAAGGGATTCGTAGAGGTCCAGGTACGGGATCCCGAGCTCGTCGCACAGTTCCGCGTAGCCGGCATTCAGCGATGCGGTGCGTGCCGTGTCGAAGTGGTAGGCGATGCCGTTCGGAAATACATACGGTTGCATGTCGTCGACGGTTGGAATCGGGCCCAGCATCAGGGTCGGCAGCCATTCCCGCGCGGCGCCGAGGATGTCGCGTGCATTCGCGATCGACTGCGCTTCGGGAACGCGCACGCCGACGCCCAGTTCCTCGGCCGTGTCGTTCACGCCGAACGAGAATACCAGCCGCCCGTTGACGTGATCCGGCAGCCGGACCGCGCACTCGCTGCGCCAGCGCGGCGCGATCATCTCGCTCGTGTCGCCGCGCACGCCCATGTTGTAGAGCGTGACGTCATGGCCCCGGCGGGTTTCCGCGACACAGACCTGGCCCGGCCAGCCGAGAAAGCCGACATCGCCGCTCCCGACCGTGATGCTGTCGCCGACAAAGCAAATCCGAAGTGTGGCCATTTGAGTTTCTCCCGGTCCCTGTAGGCTGCACTTCATTTTTGCATTCCGCCGGCCCCGGGGGTAGCGTGCACGAAATTCAGGATCAGACAGTTGCGCCCGCCGGCACCGCCCGGCGGGCGTTTTCATTTCCAACAGGAGAACAGCCATGATGATGCCAGCTCCCTTGAAAAAGCTCGCCCGCGCCCTCGCGGCCTGTGCCTTGCTCGCCGGCGCCGCGACCGCCAGCGGGGCGGCGGCGGAGACACGTCTTTCAGCCGCCGGTTGCGGGGATCGCGCGGCCATCGTGGAGCGCTTGGCGTCCCAGTATGGCGAGCACCCGGCGGCCTTCGGTCTTGCCGATTTCGGCCATGTCGTCGAACTGTTCATTGCGACCAACGGCGGGACATGGACGGTCCTGGTCTCTCGGGCAGACGGCGTGAGTTGCCTGGCCGCAGCCGGCCGTGACTGGCAGGGAGTCTCGACGCGCCGCGACAGCGGTTCCGACAGCTAGCGGCGTCCGCCACGGTTCGCTTTATTCGATATCTGCTCGGCGACTTGCGCGGCGCCACTGGCGCCACGGTTCGCCTCGCAGCCTGCACTTCAATTTTGCGAATTCGGTTGCACACCGCTACGGTGCACGAAATTCAGGATCAGACATCTGCGCCCGCCGGGGTTCTTCCGGCGGGCGTTTCGTTTCCGGGAGGTGGAGATGACGGGACGAATGGACATGACGCCGCCGAAGCGGTCCTGGAACCGGACCACGCCGCGCATCAACAAGGCGCTCCGGAGCCGCTTTCTGGAGACGCTGCTGGAGACCGGCAACGTCAGCGCGGCAGTGCGTGCGTCGGGCGTGCACAGCGACCGCTGGTACCGGTTGCGCCGGACGGACCCGGCCTTCGCCGAGGAGTGGGCGTTCGCGCTTGACCAGGCCATGGACATGCTGGAGGCCGAGGCGGTGCGGCGCGGCGTGACGGGGTGGCAGGAGCCGGTCTTCTACGGCGGCAAGCAGGTCGGCAGCGTGACGCGCTATTCCGACCGCCTGTTGCTCTCGCTCCTGAAGGCGCACCGGCCCGAACGCTACGGCGACCGGGTGGGCGTCGCCGTGACGAGCGACCTGCGCTCGCTGCTCGACGAGATCGGGGAGGAGGATGACGCCGGCCCCGTGATCGAACATGACCCCGGCGACAATTGACCGCCTTCGTTCCCGGCGCTGGCGGCTCGACAATCTCTACCAGGTCCGCGACGCGTACGGACGTCGTGTGCAGTTCCGCATGAACCGCGTGCAGCGCCGCCTTTTCGAGAACCGGCACAACCTCAACCTGGTCCTGAAGGCGCGTCAGCTCGGGATGACGACATTCATCCAGCTGCTGATGCTGGATACCTGCCTGTTCAAGCCGAACATGACCGCCGGCACGGTCGCGCACACGCTGCACGATGCGGAGACGATCTTCCGGGACAAGATCCGCTTCCCCTACGAGCATCTGCCGTCCGAGATCAGGCGGGCGACGCCGGCGGTGACGGATTCGGCGCGTGAGCTGGCCTTCGCCAACGGCTCGCGGCTGCGCGTCGGCACGAGCCTGCGTTCGGGGACCTACCAGTACCTGCATATCTCCGAGCATGGCGCGATCTGCGCGCGCTACCCGGACAAGGCGGCGGAGATCCGCGCGGGCGCGCTGAACACGGTCCATCCGGGCCAGACGATCTACATCGAAAGCACGGCCGAGGGCCGGGAAGGCGACTTTCACGACTTCTGCCAGGCGGCGATGCGCCGGGCCGCCGAGGGCCAGCCGGAAACGGCGCTCGACTTCCGGTTCCACTTCTTTCCCTGGTGGGAGAATCCCGGCTACGTCCTGCCGCCGGCGGGCGTGCGGATCGGGGCCGGCCTCGAGGCCTATTTCGAACGGCTGGATGCCGAGGGGATCGTGCTGTCGCCCGGCCAGAAGGCCTGGTACGCCCGCAAATCCGAGCAGCAGGGAGACCGCATGATGCGCGAATTTCCCGCCACCCCCGAGGAGGCCTTCGCGGCCTCCAACGAGGGCGCCTATTTCCGGCGCGAGATGGCGCGTGTGCGCGCGGAGGGCCGGATCTGCGTGGTGCCGCACGAGCCGGGCCTGCCGGTCAACACCTTCTGGGACCTGGGCATCAACGACAACTGCGTGGTCTGGTTTCACCAGCGCGCGGGTCGAGAGGACCGGTTCATCGACTACCTCGAGACGAGCGGCGACGGCTTGCCGGAGATCGTGCGCGCGCTGCGCGCGAAGCCCTACACCTACGCCACGCATTGCCTGCCGCACGATGTCGAGGTCCGCGAGCTGGGCACCGGCCTGTCGCGGCGGCGGATGCTGGAGGACCTTGGCGTGCGGCCGGTCCGTACCGTGCCGCGCACGGCCGATATCGGCGCGGACATCCAGGCGGCGCGCAACGCGCTGGCCCGCTGCTGGTTCGACGCGGCGCGCTGCGAGGCCGGGCTACGGCACCTGGACGGCTACCGCCGCGAATGGGACGGGCGCGCTGGCGTCTGGAAGGACCGCCCGCGCCACGACGCAGCGTCCCACGCGGCCGACGCATTCCGCATGTTCGCGGTGGGGTTCCGGCCGGAGGTGGATGCGGCGCGGTTCCCCGAGACGGTCGGGATGGACTGGGACCCGCTGTCGGGCGGGCAAACGGATCGTAGGCAATGAGTTGAAGCCCGGCCGGGACGCTCCGTAGGATCGGCGGCGTGATGACCACGGGACGGTTTCCTGCCTACACCGACGCGGAGCGTGCCGCCGACCGCTATGTGCATGTCGCCGGGCTGGCGCTCGCGCCGCTTGCGGTGACCGCGCTGCTGGCCGGTGCGGCCGCATGGCGCGACGTCGGCGCGCTTGCCGTCTGTGCGGTGTATGGCGCCGGGCTGCTGGCGATGGTCGTCTTCTCGGCCTGGTACAACCTGGCGCGCGACCCGGCCCGCCGCGAGGTCCTGCGCCGGTACGACCACGCCGCGATCTACCTGCTGATCGCGGGGACCTACACACCCTTCGCAGGGCGGGCCCTCCCGGCGCCCGAAGGGACCTGGCTGCTCGCGGCCGTGTGGGGCGTCGCGGCGGGCGGGGTCGCGCTCAAGCTGCTCGCGCCCCGGCGGCTGGAGGC
>JAEPNS010000054.1:0-2456 GCA_017643325.1 Alphaproteobacteria bacterium
CGCGGTCATGTTCGGGTTGTCCTGTTCGGCCATGGCATGTCTCCGGCCGCGCGTGTGCGGCGTCCCATCGAGCCCCTTCTACGTGGCGACAGGTTAACTTGGATCAGTCCGGGGACCGAATCTAGTTCGGCCGGACGACCTGGTGCGGGCTGTCGAGCGAGAAGGCCGGGATGTCGACCTCGATCACGTCGCCATGGTCGGTCTGCATTTCGTAGGACCCGACCATGATCCCGGACGGCGCGTTCAGGGGCGTTCCGCTGGTGTATTCGAAGGAGTCGCCCGGCTCCAGGACCGGCTGCTCGCCGACCACGCCGGCGCCGCGGACCTCCTGGACGAGCCCGTTCGCGTCCGTGATGCGCCAGTAGCGCGAGCGGAGCTGGACGGTTTCCAGGCTGTCGTTCTCGATCCGGACCTGGTAGGCCCAGACGTAGTGATCCTCGTCGGGCTCGGACTGATCCTCCAGGAAGATCGGCGTGACCGTGACGGAGATGTTGCGGGTTTTCTGCGTGTACATGACCTGTTGCCTTCGCGCGGGCGCCATCGGCGGCGCCGGCGGGTTTCGCGCCGGGATTTGGCAACATGGGCGCGCAAAAGTCCAGAGCGCCCGGTGGAAGTTTTGCCGCGCGCGCGAGGCGGCCCCAAAGGCGTGGTTGCGCCGGGCCGAAGCTGCGCTATAACTCGCATCCGGCGCGGGTGTAGTTCAGTGGTAGAACGTCAGCTTCCCAAGCTGAATGTCGCCGGTTCGATCCCGGTCACCCGCTCCAATTTTTCTTCCAAAAATCATTAACTGCCGCGTGCTCGGGGCTATTGCGTGCCGAATAGTAATCAGTATTATGATCATAATACTGATTGAATATGGGGAAGACCGGATGGCCAACGACCGGGTTCTCATCGCCGGCGGCGGGATCGGCGGGCTGACGTCGGCGCTCGCGCTGGCCGCGAAGGGCTTCGACGTGACGGTCATGGAGCGCGCGTCGAAATTCGGCGAGATCGGCGCCGGCATCCAGCTCGGACCGAACGCCTTCCACGCCCTCGACACCGTGGGCGTCGGCGCGTGGGCGCGCGAGAAGGCGGTCTTCGTCGACATGCTGCGCCTGATGGACGCGGTCGGCGGCGAGGAGATCATCCATATCCCGCTCGACGCGCCGTTCCGCACGCGCTTCGGCAACCCCTACGCGGTCATCCATCGCGGCGACCTGCACGGGGTGCTGCTGAAAGGCTGCGAGGAACATCCGCGGATCGAGCTGCGCCCCGGCACCGAGGTCGTGTCCTACGAGCAGGACGGCGACGCGGTGCGCGCGATCCCGGCCGCGGGCGATCCGGTCGACGGTGCGATCCTGATCGGCGCGGACGGCCTGCGTTCGCATGTGCGCGCGAAGGTCGTCGGCGACGGCGAGCCGCGCGTGTCCGGCCATTCCACCTACCGCGCCGTGATCCCGCTGGAGAAGATGCCGGAGGACCTGCGCTGGAATGCGGCGACGCTGTGGGCCGGGCCGAAGTGCCACATCGTCCACTACCCGCTGTCGGACTGGAAATACTTCAACCTCGTCATCACCAAGGACAACGACGCCCGCGAGGCCGCCACGGGCAAGCCCGTCTCGCGCGAGAGCGTGCGCGCCCAGTTCATGCATGTCAGCGAGAAGATCCGCCGCGTCATCGAGACCGGCGACGACTGGAAGGTCTGGGTGCTGTGCGACCGCGAGCCCGTGGGAACCTGGGTCGACGGGCATGTCGCGCTGCTCGGCGACGCGGCCCACCCGACGCTGCAGTACTACGCCCAGGGCGCCTGCATGGCGATGGAGGATTCGGTCTGCCTCGCGCACATGCTCGATTCCCATCGCGACGACCCGCACGCGGGACTGGTCGCCTACCAGGAGGCCCGCGTGGTGCGCACGGCGCGCGTCCAGCTCGGCTCGCGCGCCATCGGCGAGCTCATGTTCCACGCCGAGGGTGTGCATGCCCGCGTGCGCGACGAGATCATGCGGAACATGACCACCGAGGACTATTACGACCGGCTGGCCTGGCTGTACGGCGAGACCGGCCTGAGCGGGCTGGGCGGCTGATCCGGTGCGCGAGGCGGCGACCCGCGACGAGGCCGTGTTCGAGACGGTCAGGGGCATGCCCGGCCACCTGCTGCGCCGGTTCCAGCAGATCGCGGTGTCGATGTTCCTCCGGGAATGCCGGGACTTCGACCTCACGCCCCTGCAGTTCGCCGCGATGGCGGCCCTGCGGGACAGCCCGCCGGTGGACCAGGCGACGCTCGGCGGCATGATCGCGCTGGACCGCACGACCATCGGGGTCGTCGTCGGGAAGCTCGAGACGCGCGGCCTCGTGGCGCGCAGTGTCTCCGACCGGGACCGGAGGTCGAAGCTCGTGCGCCTGACCGCCGACGGCGCGGCGTTGCTGGCCGACGTCCTGCCGGCCGTGGCGCGCGTCCAGCAGCGCCTCCTCGAGCC
>JAEPNS010000054.1:2472-13794 GCA_017643325.1 Alphaproteobacteria bacterium
AGGATGAGCGCGCACAGCTGCTGCGCCTGATGCGCACGGTGGTCGACGCCCACAACGCCGAAAGCCGCGTGCCCATGAAGACCTGAGGGGGCGGCCGACTGCGCCATGTTGGGCCGCAGGGCGGTCTGCCATATAGTTCCGGAGCACGGACTCAAGGGAGGACAGGATGCGCACGATCGATATTTCCGCCGAGGAGATGAAGTCGCGGGTCTCGCGCTTCAGGGAACTCAAGCCGCTGCGCGCGGCCGAGAGCCTCGACATTCCCCAGGAAGCCAAGGACGTGATCTATTCGCGTGAGCTTCTTTCGGTCATCGGGCTGGAGGATTCCGACACGCCCGTGAACCAGGGCGCGCCCATCGTCGGCGCGGGCGGCATCACAATGACCCATGCCAAGTGCCCGCCGGGCACCGGCCCGTCGCTGCACGCCCACCAGCAGACCTACGAGACCTTCACCGTCATGAAGGGCCGCTTCGAGGTGCGCTGGAACGACGACGGCGAGCAGCGGGTGGAACTCGAGGAGCTCGACACCATCTCGGTGCCGCCGGGCGTGTGCCGCGCCTTCCGCAACATCGGCGACGAGGACGGGATCCTGCAGGTCATCATCTCGGGCGGCGTGCACGATATGAACGACATCGACTTCCCGAAGGCGACCGCCGAACAGCTTGCGTCCTACGGCGAGGACGTCGTGCGCCAGTTCGAGGAACGCGGCATGACCTTCACCGCCGGGAAGGACGCCTGCTGAAAGACGTTCCGCGAGTGTTTTGACGCGGATCAAGGCAGCGTGTGTGCCGGGGGCGCATCGTGGGAGAAATCCAACGATGGAGGGCCTGATGTCCTACAAGACGATTTGTGCCGGTTTTCTCTACGACGACCCCCGCAACGAGGCTGTCCTCGATGCGGCGATCCACCTGGCGGTCAAGCATGGCGCGCACCTGACGGGACTGCATCTTGTCCCTCCGCTCAACGTCCCCGTGTATGCGGCTGTCCCGCTGCCGAACGACATGGTCGGCGCGTACTACGACGCCGCCGACAATTCGGGCAAGGCATTCGGCGAGACGTTCGATGCGCGCTGCGAGCATGCCGGTGTCGACTCCCGCGAGTGGCGCGGGGACGGGCACGGCGCGCTGGTGCAGCTTGAGCAGCAGGCGCCCGTGACCGATCTCTTCGTGCTGGCCCAGCATGGCACGGGGGATCACAGCTGGCTGATCGGCGAGGCGAGCATGCTCGTCGGAACCCCCATCGTGGCGGTGCCCGAAATGGGCAGCTACGACGCGTTCGGGAAGACGGTCCTTCTGGCCTGGGCCCCGCGGCGCGAGTGCGCGCGTGCGGTGCGCGACGCGATGCCGATCCTGCAGCAGGCCGACAAGGTCGTCGTCTTCCGGGGCGATGTCGAGGACGAGTCTCTCGACGTCGGGATCGGCGCGTACCTGGCCCGTCACGACGTCGCCGCGCAGGTGAAGCATGTGTCGACCGGGGACGTGTCGATCGGCGACGCGATCCTGAACACGGTGACCGACGAGGGCTGCGACATGATCGTGATGGGTGCCTACGGCCACTCGCGCGTGCGCGAGATGGCGTTCGGCGGTGCGACACGGCACGTCCTGCAGCACATGACGGCGCCGACCCTTCTGTCGCACTAGGAGATGTCGGACGCGGCCCGCGGTACGGACCGGCGCGCCCGTGATGGCGCACCGGTCCAGCTCCGGCGCACGCTGAGCGAATCCCAGCTCGTCCTGTACGGGGTCGGGGTGACCGTCGGCGCGGGGATCTATGTCCTCACCGGCACGGTGATCGAGACGACCGGGGCGCTCGCGCCTCTGAGTTTCCTGGTCTCGGCGATCCTGGCGGGCCTCACGGCGCTGAGTTTCTCGGAGCTTTCGGTCCGCCACCCCCGGGCCGCGGGCGAGGCGCTGTACGTGCGGCGCGGGCTGGGCTCTGCGTGGCTCGCGCTGACCGTAGGGCTCGCCGTGGTCGTCTCGGGCACGATCTCGTCCGCGGCGATCGTCCGCGGGTTCTCCGGATACCTGCGCGTGATGCTCGACATCCCCGACGTCGTCGTGATCCCTGCGGTCGTCCTGCTGCTGACGCTGCTCGCGATCTGGGGCATCCGGCAGGCCGTGACGATGGCGGCGGTTCTCACGGTGATCGAGGTCGGCGGGCTCCTGCTCATCATCTGGGTCGCGCGCGACGGCTTCCTCGAGCTCGACGCCTGGGCATCCTCCCTGGTGATCTCGGCGTCTCCGGCCGACCTGGTGCTGCTCGGCTCCGGCGCGGTCCTCGCCTTCTTCGCCTTTATCGGCTTCGAGGACATGGTGAACGTCGCGGAAGAGGTGCGCGACGTGCACCGGGTCATGCCGCGCGCGATCATCGTCACCCTGCTTGTCACGACGGTCCTGTATGTGTGCGTCACCCTCGTGGCGCTGCTGGCGCCCGGGGCCGCGGACCTGGCGCTGAGCGAAGCGCCGCTCGCCGACCTTTATGCCCGCTCGACGGGGAGTTCCCCGCTGCCGATCGTGCTGATCGGCACGGTCGCGATCATCAACGGCGCGCTGATCCAGATCATCATGGGATCCCGCGTGATCTATGGCCTGGCCGAGCAGGGCGACCTGCCCGAGGTTTTCGGGCGCGTGCACCCGCGCACCCGCACACCGATCCACGCGACCGTGCTCGTCGGTGCGGTCGTTGCCGCGGGGGCGGTGCTGCTGCCGCTCGAACTCCTTGCGCGGCTGGCCTCGCTGATCGTCCTGTCGGTATTTGTGCTCGTGAACATTTCTCTGGTGCGCATCAAGCGCCGCGACACGGACGGCCCGAAGCCCGACTTCGAGGTGCCCGTTGCGATTCCCGTCGCCGGGGCGGTGACCAGCCTCGTACTCGTCGTGTTCCAGCTGGTGTCGTTCGCCCGCGCCGGGCTCTAGTTCGTCAGGACGTTCAGGCTGACGACATTGCTGGTCGTCTCAAGGTCCGCGATCGGCGATGCCGCAGGCACGCAGTCGACGGGCAGCCGGAACACGACACCCTCCGGGTCAGACCAGGAGGCGATCAGCCATGCGCTCGACCGCGGCATGCAGACACGGATCCCTGTGCATTTCTCCCGCTGCGCCGTCTGAAGGAGTACCCGCAGGAGTTCCCGCGCGACCCATTCGTGGCGGGCCCGATCAATGACCACGACTTCGGAGGCGAACAGCTGGCGCCTGCCGAGCTCGTCCGGCCCGGAGTCGAGGGCCGCGAGGCCGCGCATCACGCCGTTGCGCAAGGCCACGACGATCCCCGGAACGCGCAGGTCCCCGGGCGCGGCCGCCGATCTCTGTGTGGCAAAGTGTCGCCAATCGTCCAGCGTGAGCGTCCGGTTGGCCTCGCGAACCAGAGGAAATGCCCGGTCGACGTCGGATCGTGTGAGCGCCTGCGCGGTAATCGTCGGATGCATGGTTCGTTTCGGGTTTCCGTCGGATTTGGCCCCCGCTATCATGCGCGGAAGAAAACTCGGCTCATTGATGTGCCTCAAGTTTTGCGGAGTCCGGCGTGAATCCCGGTTATCGGGCCGCGGCCGGCAGGGGATACTGGAACAGATGTCGGAACCGAACGACATGACGGGACAACCCAAACGGGTGCCCTCGGGGCACGCGCACCATCGCTGCGACCAGTGCGACGTGCGGCACAAGGCCATGTGCGCGGCCGTCGACGTGGCGGACAACGACCGCCTGGCGGCCATCGTCAGCCACCGCGATGTTGCGCCGGGCCAGGTGATTTTCGAGGAAGGCGAGACCGCCGACTATGCCTACAACATCTCGTCCGGCGAGGTGCGGCTCTACAAGCTGCTGCCGGACGGGCGGCGGCAGATCACCGGCTTCCTCGCCTCGGGCGATTTCCTCGGCCTCGTGAGCGACGACGCCTATGCCTACGGCGCGGAGGCCATCACGCCGGTCGAGCTCTGCTGCATGCGCCTGACCAACCTGGAGCGCCTGATTGCGGACATCCCGCCCGTGCGCGAGAAGCTTCTCGACATGAGTCACGACGAGCTGGCGGCGGCGCAGGAACAGATGCTGCTGCTCGGCCGCAAGACCGCGCGCGAGAAACTCCTGTCCTTCCTGCTGGTTCGCCACGATCATGCCGACCCGCAACCCGAGGACGGGACCGTGCACCTCCCCATGTCACGCACCGACATCGCGGACTATCTCGGTCTGACCATCGAAACGGTGAGCCGGACGTTTACCGCGCTTCGCGACGAGGGGCTGATCGAGTTGCCGGACACCCACACCGTGCGTTTCCCGGATATCGAGGCTGTGCGCGATGCGGCCGAGGCCTGGTAGGTCGCGCTCGCGTTGACCTGCCTCAACGCCGCCATGCAGGTGGCTCGCTACCCTTGTCAGGAATGGAAAAATTCATCTGACAGGAGTTTCGAAATGGCCCTGCGTGATATCCGCCTGGAACTGGCGCGCGACCATGACTTTCCCGACGGCAGCGTGGAGCGGGGGTATGAATTCACCGCGCCCCTGACTGACGACGGCCACCTCGACCACGATGAGTGGCGTGACGTGAAAGATCGTTGCGAGGTGCGCCGCTTCTGGCACAACGAAGCCGACGAGCATGGCCGCCTGATCCACCGCGGGCGCGGCTGGGCCTTCCACTATGACGACGCCCCTGTGGACGACGACGAACCCCTGTTCAAGCTCGACCGGCACACGCTGGTCGAGGGCGAGTACGTCTCGATCACGGAACATGACGGGGTCCAGCGGACATTCCGCGTCGTGCGGGTCCGCTAGCGCCTCAGTGCAGCACCATCTCCGACGCGATCCGGGCGTAGGCGATCGCCCGCTGGTCGGGCCGGTCGATGTCCGCGGCTTCCGACAGGGCGCGCGTCATCGCGGCCCTGGCGGCCGGGAGTTCGCCGTGGGCCTGTAGCTGGAGGGACACGGCCGCGAAGCTCCAGGTCCTGAGAATCGGGAAGACGATGGTGGCGATCGTCGCGAGCGCCCGGTCCATGTTGCCCGATGCCGCATCGCGCGCGGCCAGGTCGGTGAAGATCGCGCCCTGGCGCAGCGGGTGTTCGATCCGCCGTGCGGTATCCCGCGCCCCGCTCACGTCGCCGGCGATGGCCTGTTCGCGCGCGATCACCGCGAACGCCAGCGAGCGTGCGTTGCGGGCCTCGATGGTTTGTGCCGTGCGCAGGGCGTGCGCGATCTCGCCGTTGCGCGCCTGCGCCTGGGCGATGACGCTCAGCCCCGTCGGCAGCAGACCAGGAACGGGTATGTCGTTGAGGATCTCGTGGGCATGCTCGGATTCCCCGGCGCGCGCCAGCGCACCGGCAATGCCGATATAGGCCGCCCCGCGCAGGCCGCGCTCTGGAATGGCAGCCGCCGTCGCCCGTGCGCCCGCGACATCGCCCGTGCGCGCCTGTGCGCGTGCGAACTCGCGCATCGCGCGGGACTTCTCGCCGGATTCGTTCATGGCATCGAGGGTGTCGCGGGCGGCGGCGACCTGCCCGGCGGCCGCCTGCGCCTGTGCGATTTCCCCGTCGATCACTTCGCGCAGGCTCTCGTCCGCGAGCCCGGCGGCAATCTTCCGCGCGGCGAGGATGCGCCCGTTGCGCGCCAGCGCCGACGCAATCTCGACATAGGTCCACTCGCGTTCGGTCTCGACGTCGAGCCGGTCCGCGGTCGTCCGCGCGGCGGCGGGATCGTCGGCGCGCGCCTGGGCCACCGCGACGGCCCGGATCGCCCAGATCCGGTAGGTGCCGGCCTCGATCGACAGCGCGGTATCCTCGGCCCCGTCGAGCGCCTGCGCGGCCAGTTGCGCGTCGACGATCCGGCGCAGGGTCTGGTCCCGGAGGTCCGGATTGGGGATCGCATGGGCGATCTGGACCGCGCGTGCGAACAGGCATGAGACCGAGGGTGCGGACAGGCAGTCCGGAGCGCTGTCGCCGGAACGGGCGGGGGACGCGGCCGATGCGAGCGCGATTGCCGCCGCGAGCGCCAGGCAAAACCGGGCGGACCGCAGCATGGTCGCTGCGTCCCCGCGCCGGCTGATGCGGAACCCGATCATCGTGCTGGAAGTCTAGACCGAGTCGCGCGCGGCCCGCGATCACTTATTCCGCGTGTTCGGGCCGGACGCGGTTCTCCAGGAAGATCGAGTAGTAGTTGCCGGCGAAGATCAGTGCCGCGCCGGCCAGGACAAGCCATTCGACCGCTTCGGCGTAGAGCGCTGCGCCGACCACGACAATGAGCGGCAGCCGCATGAAGTCCATCGGCACGACGATGGTCTGGTCCGCGATCCGCAGCGCGTTGGCGGTGCAGTAATGCGCGGACAGGCCGGTCGCGCCGACGACCATCAGCCAGAACAGCTGCAGCAGGTCGGGCGTGACCCAGACGAAGGCCGACAGCACGATCCCCATGGGGAGCTGGATCAGCGACATGTAGAGCAGGATCGTCATCGGGGAGTCGGTGCGGGTCAGGTACTTGGTCAGGGTCAGCGTGATCGCGAAGCCGACCGCCGCGCCCAGCACGGCGAAGGCGCCCGGGTCGATCACCGCGACGCCGGGCCGCAGGATCACGAGGATGCCTATAAAACCGAACAGGACGGCCACGATGCGCCCGCGGTTGAGGCGCTCGCCCAGGAACAGCACCGCCAGGAGGGTCGCCCAGATCGGGGTCGTGAACTCGATGGCAAACACCTCCGCAAGCGGCAGCAGGCCGATGCCGGTGATCCAGCCGAGCTGGGCGGCGAAGTGGACGGTGTTGCGCACGAGCTGTGTGCCCGGCCGCGCGGTCTGCCAGATCGCGCGGCCCGCCACGACGGCGAAGGGCAGCAGGATGACCAGCGCCCCGACGCTGCGGAACAGCATGATCTGGAAGCTGTGGATGTCGCCCGACAGCTCGCGCACGGCCACGGCCATCAGCGAGAAGGACAGCAGCGTGCCCGTCATCCAGAAGACCGCGCGCGTGACGGGAGTCACGGGTGGTTTTGCGATGTCGCTGCCGGCCATGGTCGCAGCCCCGGCGCCGCGCGCCGAACGCGTCTAGTCGAGCCGGTCGACGCCGAGGTCGTCCGCGACCTTCGCGAGATTCTCGAGCAGCGGGTCGGGCAGCGGGACGCCGTCCGTCTTGCGCTCCCGGTAGGCGGCGTGGCTCGATTCGCCCGGCAGGCGCACCCGGTCGACGCCTTCCATCGTCGCGGAACTCCTCATCTGGCGGATCACCGCGTCGACCTCGGTCTTGAAGGCCGCGGGGTCCATGAAGGCCGAGATGTTGATCGCGAGATAGAACTGGCCGGTGTTGGTCACCGAGGTGGCGTCGGCGTTCATGTCGACCACATTGGTCCCGAAGGTCGCGCCGTTGAGCGTGCCCGCGAGGATGCCGAAAATGAGCGCGAGCCCGTAGCCTTTCGGGCCGCCGATGGGCAGCAGGAAGCCGGTGTCGGATTTGCTGGCGTCGGTGAGCGGGGTGCCGTCGCGGTTGATCATCCAGCCCTCGGGCATCTCGATGCCGCGCTGGGCGTAGACCTTCACCTTGCCGTAGGACGTCACGGTCGTGGCCATGTCGAGGATGATCGCGTCCTCCTCGTCGCCGGGCACGGAAACCGCGATCGGGTTGGTCGACAGCATCATGTCGGTCCCGCCCCAGGGCGGCAGGTGGTTGGCGCTGCCGACCGCGACGTAGAGCCCGATCATGTCGTGCGCCATCGCCATGTTGGAATAGACCGACGCCGCGCCGGCGTGGTTCGAGTGGTGCAGGCCGACCCAGCCGACCCCGGCGGTTTTCGCCTTCTCGATGGCGGCGTCGGCCGCGGTCTTGACCACGAGATGGCCCATGCCGTTGTCGCCGTCGACCAGCGCGGTCGCCGCCATGTCGCGCTCGATCCTGATGTTCGGGGT
The DNA here is from genome assembly GCA_017643325.1 of Alphaproteobacteria bacterium. Classification (GTDB taxonomy): domain Bacteria; phylum Pseudomonadota; class Alphaproteobacteria; order UBA6615; family UBA6615; genus JABJAG01. The sequence goes on from JAEPNS010000054.1 coordinate 10,340, forward strand.
CGGGTTGAAGCCGCCGGCCTTGAGGCGCCCGATATAGCCGGGCAGGCGGAAGATGCCGTGGGAATCCTTGCCGAGCATGTCGGCCTCGGCCATCAGGCTGGCGACGGTCGCCGCATCGCCGTCGGGCATGCCGCAGGCGGCGAAGCAGCGTGCCATGAATTCCTCGATCTGGTCGCGCGTGAAGCGCTGCATCGGCTTGGCGTCGTCTGGCATGGTTCTGTCCCCCGGGAACGTCGTTGTGCGTGTGCGGCACCATAGACCCAAAGCCGTTTCAGGGGGAGGGCCGGGCGGCCTATACTGTGATGCCAAGGAGGAATAGCGATGACGCTCAAGCATGTGGAGCATGTGTTGCTCTGGACCCGTGACGTCGAGAAAACCGCCGACTGGTATTGCGACGTCCTGGGGTTCGAGCGCGGCCCCCATCCGGACTTCAAGATCCCCGTCGAGTGGCTGTATATCGGCGACCAGGACGTGCTGCATATCGGCCAGATCGACGACGAGGCGTTCCAGAAGGAATATCTCGGCGGCCGCACGTCGAGCGCCAGCGCGGGCACCGGCGTGATCGACCATGTCTGTTTCCGCTGCACCGACATCGCCGACGTGATTGCGCGGCTGGAGGAGAAGGGCGTCGACTTCCTGCGCCGCCAGGTGGACGACCAGGGCCTCTACCAGCTGTTCATGGAGGGCCCGGACGGGGTCAAGGTGGAACTGAACTTCACCAACGAGGAGGCGCGCGCCGCGGGCCTGACCGCCGAGTTCACGGCCGGCGACGTGTCCACCGCCGGCAACTGGGGCCACGGCGACGCGGCCGACTAGGCGCGCCTGGGGGCCGGGGGCAGCCATGACGGATATCGGGACACGCACAGTCGCCGAGCTGGCGGCCGCGATCCGCGCGGGTGAACTGTCGGCGGTCGACCTTGCCGAACGGGCGATCGCGAATCACGACGCGCGCGGCGGGGACCTGGCAGCCTACAAGACCTGGGACCCGGAACGGTTCCGCGCCGAGGCGGCAGCGGCCGACGCGGCGCGCGCGGCCGGGATCGACCTCGGCCCGCTGCAGGGCATCCCGGTGTCGGTGAAGGACATCTTCGGCGTGCGTGGCTACGAGACCTTCGCTGGCAGCCCGCGCCCGCTGCCGCCGGAGTGGTCGCGCGAGGGGCCGGTCGTGCGCGCGCTGCGCGGCCAGCTCGCGACCTTCTCGGGCAAGACCCACACGGTCCAGTTCGCCTTCGGCGCGCTCGGCACGAACCCGCACTGGGGCACGCCGAAGAACCCGTGGGACGCCGGCGACCACCGCGCGCCGGGCGGGTCCAGCGCGGGGGCCGGGGTCAGCCTGTGGGAGGGCTCGGCCCTGCTGGCGCTGGGGACCGACACCGCGGGATCGGTGCGCATGCCCGCGAGCATGACCGGCACCGTCGGGATCAAGACCACCCAGGGGCGCTGGTCGACCGACGGCATCACGCCGCTGTCGTCGACCCTCGACACGCCGGGGGTGCTGGCGCGGTCGGTGGCGGACGCGGCGCTGGCCTTCTCGGTGATCGATCCCGGGGCCACCGGCGACCCGGACGGGTTCCGGGCCGGGGTCGAACGCGCGGAGATCGGCGACTTCCGGCTGGGCGTCTGCGCGACGTTCTTTGCCGACTGCGACCCCGGCGTCGCGGAGGGGGTCCGTGCGGCGCTTGCGGAGCTGGAGGCTGCCGGCGCACGGCTGGTGGACATCGACGTGCCGGGCCTCGAGGAGGTCGACGCGATCTTCCGGACCGGCGGGCTGTCGGCCCACGAGTTCGCGAGCTTCATCGAGGACGAACTGCCGGACTTCCTCGAGGATATCGACCCGATGGTCGGCGGCCGGTTCGAGAAGATGTCCGCGATGAGCGCCGGGCACTATCTCGGCCGCCTGCGCCGGCTCGCGAAGCTGACCGCCGACGCCCATGCGGCGATCGGGGACGTGCACGCGGTGGTCGGCCCGACGGTCCCGATCACGCCGCCGAAGCTGACGGACGTCGTCGAGTCGTCGCCGTACATGGCCGCGAACCTGGCGGCCGCGCGCAACACGACGGTCGCAAACCTGCTCGCCATGTGCGCCGCGACGTTGCCGGTCGCGCTCGACGACGCCGGGATGCCCGTGGGCCTGCAGGTCATGTGCGCCGGCGGCGCGGACGCCCGGATGATGGCAATTGCACGGTCTGCGGAGAAAGCGCTGGGAACGGCGCGCGACCGGCTCGGGGTGCCGCCCCGCATTTCCTAGGACGGAATGGTGGGAGAGGGAGCAGTCGTCAGGCGGCGACTGGTGTTGCGTCGCGGCCGACGATCCGGTCGGGCGGGAACAGGATCACAACCCGGGTGCCGCCGGTCTCCGGCTGCTCGATCTCGAATGTTCCGCCGTGGATCTCGACGAACCGCTTGCTCAACGGCAGCCCGAGACCGATTCCGTCGATCTGTCGGTCGAGCCCGCCGTCGATCTGGGTGAAGGGACTCATGGCGACCGTGATTTCTTCCGGCGCGATCCCGGCACCGGTGTCTTCGATGACGATCTCGATCTCGCCGGCCGATGTCCGGCGGGCCAGCAGGGTGATCGCGCCGCCAGCCGGTGTGAAATTCACCGCGTTCGTGAGGATGTTGTGAAGCACCTGGCGCACCGCGCGTTCGCTTCCGAGAATAGCCGGCAGCCCAGTCTCGATCTCGACCGTCCAGACCAGACTTGCCGCGTTCGCATCGTCGGCGAACATTTCGAGCACCCTGTCGATCGTCGCGGCAAGATCAATCTCCGTCTCGCGAAGATCGAACTGCCCGGCCTCGATCTGGGAGAGATCGATGATGTTGTTGATCACGCCGAGCAGGCGTTGTCCCGACGCGTTGATGTGCTCGGCGAACTCGCCATACCGCGCGCTCCCGATCGGGCCGAACATTCGCGAGCACATGGCCTCGGAAAAACCGATCACGGCGTTCAGGGGGGTGCGGAGTTCATGGCTCATGGTGGCGAGAAACTCGGTCTTCATCCGGCTGGCGGATTCGGCTTCAGTTTTTGCCACCGCCAGCTTTCGGTTGCGTTGCCGGAGGAGGGCGAGCAGCCGCTCCTGGCGTGTCACCATCAGCTTGAGCCCGAACAGCAGCGACCCGATCAGCGCCAGCGCGCCGACAAGGACCGCGATCACGGCGGCGAAGTGATCGAAGACGGCCGAATCTCCGCCGGCGGTCGGCGATGACAGAAAGTCGGGAATCGGCACGCTGACGGTCTGGATTCCTCGAATATCGCCGACCTCCCAGTCCGTTTTGGGGCTCTGCGGGTGGCTGTTGTGACAGGCAACGCAGCTTTCGGTCATGCGCACGGATTGCGCGTAGCGCAATTCCAGTCGCCCGTTGCGTTCCTCCACCCGGACGTATTCCCGGCTCGACCCGTCGGACAGCTGAGCCAGAGCGGACGCTTCGAACGCATCGCGCGCACCGCCGCTGTC
>JAEPNS010000055.1:0-1562 GCA_017643325.1 Alphaproteobacteria bacterium
GTAGGACCAGCGCGGCGCGCCGACGATGACGACCTTGACGTTGAGCGGCACGGCGGCGGGCTTCGGCGCTCCGGCCACCGGCACGCCCCCGGCACGATACTGTTCCTGCATCCGGATCGCGCCGTCGCGCAGCGCGCCCTTGAGCTGGCCCCAGCTGTCGGCAAAGGCGGCGATCGCCTCGGCCCGCAGGACCAGCACGCCGCCATTCGCGCGGTGGAGCGCACCCGGCCGGACCAGCGAGAAGTCCGTCTGCAGCACGCCGCCGACCTGCCGATACTCGATACGTCCGAACAGGTTCTCGTAGGTCGGGTTCGCTTCGAGGACGATCGGCGGACCCGTGACGTCGGCATTGTCCACGAACAGGTTCACCGCATAGCGCGCTTCCGGTGTCGGGCGCGGCGGGCGCGGCATGCCCGGCGGAAGCGCGGCTTCGCCGTCGTCGGGGCGGAACAGATCGAGCTTCTCGATCACGTCGACCCGGAAGGCCACAAGCCAGCGGTTGAGGCTGCCGTGACTGGAAAAGCGCGCAGCGAACTCGTCGATCAGGCCACTGACGGCGTTTTCCGCGACGCTGCGGTTGAGTTCGCGCACCTCATCGACAAGCGCCGCCTGCCGGCGCGCTGCGTCTCGGTTGATCTCGCCGAGCATCTGTGTGACCCGCTGGCCGGCCTGTTCCATCGCCGTCCGCTCTTCTTCCGGAAGCTCGGAGATATCGCGCGGCTTGCCGTCGTCGCCGAGCGGGACGACCATCAGTCCCTGCGGCGACTGCACCAGTGAAAGTCCTGCTTTCTCCGCCTCGGCCCGCGCAGCCTCGATCGCCTTGCCAACCTCCTCGCGCATGGCCGCGTCACGTTCCGACACGCGCTGGTGATATTCCTCGCGCGTGAAGGCCTGGTGCAACGCGGCGCGAAGCTGGGGAATCAGTTCCGCCATCGAGTCGCGGAAGGTCCGGCCGACCCCGGCCGGAAGCCGCACCGCGAGCGGCTCGTTCTCCCGCTGGAAGTTGTTCAGGTAGACCCAGTCGTCAGGGCGGGCACCGCCGCCCATGGCCCCGTTGAGATAGTCGAGGGTCGCGGTCATGCGGCCGCTGCGGTCCTCACCGACGACGAAAATATTGAACCCCGGGTCGCGCGCGTGCAGCCCGAAATCGAGCGCTTCGCGTGCGCGGGCGTGGCTCGACAGGGCAAACACCCGGGCCGCGGACGGATCCACGTCCCCGGGATTCGGGAACTCGGGAAACCCCGCGTTCTCCGGCGCGATCTCACGTACCGTCATGCGTCTCTCCTCCGACCGGCGCCACTATAGAACGTCGTCGCCGGGCCGTCGCGGTGACAGCGCGCCGCAATCGCGCCTATACTTTCCAAATGTCGGTAGCCAACCTGATCCGCGCAAGTGCGCTCGCAATCCTCCTCGTCGCGGGACAGCTCTCGGCGCCGGCCATGGCCGACGAACAGCAGGCGTCGTTCGAGGCAGTGATCGAGGCCCAGATCGCTGCTTTCGCACGCGACGACGGGCCCGCCGCATTCGCCTTTGCAAGCCCCGATATCCAGCGCATGTTCGGC
>JAEPNS010000055.1:1572-13603 GCA_017643325.1 Alphaproteobacteria bacterium
ATGGCGATGGTGCGAACCGGTTTCGAGCCGGTCTATCGCCCGCGCAGCTACCTGTTCGAGGAGCCGATCGTCGCGGACGGCCTGCCGGCGCAGCCGGTCCGCGTGATCGGGCCGGACGGGCGGGGCGTGATCGCACTTTACCGGATGGAGCAGCAGCCCGACCGAAGCTGGCGTATTGCGGGCGTCACACTGCACCCGATCGCCGAACGCGGCATCTGAGCGCGTGCCGCACGCCCGACCGAGGCCGAGCCTGATTGCGCCGCCGTGAGTCGCGCGCTTATATGACCGCACACAAGAAACACTCCGGGGGGAGGGTCCGCCATGGTCATCAAGCCGCATGATTTTCCGGTATCGTGGGAGCAGCTTCATCGCGATGCGAAGGCGCTCGCCTGGCGACTCGCCGAGGCCGAGCCCTGGCAGGGAATCGTCGCCATTACCCGTGGCGGGCTGGTGCCCGCGGCGATCGTCGCGCGCGAGCTGGAGGTCCGCCTGGTCGATACGATCTGCGTGTCGTCCTACGACCACCAGGAACAGGGCGAGATCAAGATCCTCAAGGGCATCGAGGGCGACGGCGCAGGCATGCTGATCGTCGATGACCTGGTCGATACGGGCAAGACCGCCAAGCTCGTCCGCGAGCTGCTGCCGAAGGCCCATCTGGCAACGGTCTACGCAAAGCCCGCCGGCCGGCCGCTGGTCGATACCTTCATCACCGAGGTCAGCCAGGACACCTGGATCCATTTCCCCTGGGACCTGGAGCTGCAGTTCGCACAGCCGATCGCGGCCACGCCGCGCAACTGACGGGTCTACCCGAGCCGCTCGGGCCGCAGGCGCGGGTCGAGGATGTCGCGCAACCCGTCGCCCAGCAGGTTCAGGCCCAGCACCGCCAGCGCAATGGCGAGGCCGGGCAGGATCGCCAGCTTCGGGTCAATCGTCATGAGCGTCTGCGCGTCGAACAGCATCCGGCCCCAGCTCGGTGCCGGGGGCTGGGTACCGAGCCCGAGATAGGCGAGCGCCGCCTCGGCAAGGATCGCGACCGCGAACTGGATTGTCGCCTGCACGATCAGCACCGACGAAATGTTCGGCAGGACATGGTCACGCGTCACGCCGAAGCCGGTCTTTCCGATCGCCAGCCCGGCGCGCGCATACTCCATGCCCCACACCTGCAGCGACGCGCCGCGCGCGACACGGGCGAAGACAGGAATGTTGAAGATGCCGATGGCAATGATGGCGTTGACCGCGCCGGGCCCGAGGATCGCGGTGATCAGGATCGCGGAGACGATGGCGGGAAAGGCGAAGACCACGTCGGCGCCGCGCGCGACCAGGTCGTCGACCCAGCCCCCGCGCGCCGCCGCGTACATGCCCAGCGGTGCGCCGACGGCCAGCCCGATCCCCACGGCAACGACGCCGACAGAAATGGAGTTGCGGGCCCCGACCATGAGACGCGTCGCGATATCGCGGCCGAACTGGTCCGTGCCGAGCCAGTGAGCCGCGCTCGGGCCCTGCATCCGCTCGGCGATGGACATCGTGTCGAAGGCATGCGGCGTCCACACAAGCGAGACCAGCGCCGCCAGGCACAGGATGCCGGTGAGCAAGGCGCCGATCAGGAAGTTCGGGTGGCGAAACATCAGCCGGCCCGCCGCGCGCGGGGATCGATGGCCGCGTAGGCCACATCGACCAGGAAGTTGACCACCACCACGACCGCCACCAGCAGCAGGACGACGTCGCGAACGACGACGAGATCGCGCTGGCTGACGGCCTGGAAGATCAGGCGCCCGAGCCCGGGCAGTGCAAACACGTTCTCGACAACGATGGAGCCCGCGAGCAGGAACGCGAACTGCAGGCCGAGGATGGTGGTCATCGGGATCAGGGCGTTTCGCAGCACGTGCCCCCACAGGACCCGACGCTCGTCCAGCCCCTTGGCGCGGGCGGTGCGCACATATTCCGCGCCGAGCGTTTCCAGAACCGAGGACCGGGTCACGCGGGCGAGTATCGCGGCCTCGGGCAGGGCGAGCGAGACGGCCGGCAGGACCAGCGCCCAGAGCGCGATCCCGACACCGGCCTCCCACCCGGGAAAACCGGCGGCGGGGAACCATCCCAGCGCGACGGCGAAGACGAGGATCGAGAGGATCGCGAACCAGAAGTTCGGGATTGCCATGCCGATCTGGCTGAAGCCCATCACGCCGTAGTCGCCCGGGCGTCCGCGCCGGGTCGCGGCAAACATCCCGAGCGGAATCGCGACGGCGGTCGACAGCAGCAGGGCCAGCACCGCCAGCGGCGCGGTCACGGCGAGGCGTTCGCCGATCAGCTCAAACACGGGCACCGAATAGGTATGGCTGATGCCGCTGGTCCCGGACAGGAGTCCGCCGATCCAGGTGAGGTAGCGGACCGGCGCGGGCCGGTCGAGCCCCATCTGGGCGCGCAGCGCGGCCAGCGTGTCGTCCTGGGCCTCGATCCCCAGGATCAGCAGCGCCGGGTCGCCCGGCAGGATTTCCAGAACGACGAAGATCGCCAGGCTCGCGACGAACAGCGTCGCCAGCAGGACGAGCAGACGGCGCGCGAGAAAGGCGAACATGGCCCGCCGGTCCGGCCGCACGCCGCCCTATTCTGCCCCGTCTACTTCCAGCTCACGCCGGTGACGTCGGTCGCCTGCACGGGCGCATTCCGCCACATGCCGTCGAGCCCCTTGCGCCACACGCCGAGCTTGGCGAGCTGGAACATGTAGGCGTTGACGGCGTCGGCCGTGATGATCTCCTGCGCCACGGCCAGCAACGCGTCGCGGGCCTCGGGGTCGCTGGTATTGTTCAACCGCGCGATGACCGCCTTCAGGATCGGCGAGTCGTAGTTGAAGTAGTACTTGTCCCGGGCGTAGATGCCGATGTCCATCGGCTCGGTGTGCGACACGATGGTCAGGTCGAAATCGTCGCCCCGGAACACCTGCTCCAGCCACTGTGCCCATTCGACGGGGATGATCTCGACCTCGATCCCGACGGCCGCGAGCTGGGCCGCCACGATCTCGCCGCCGCGCCGTGCATAGGTGGGTGGCGGCAGCTTCAGGGTCAGCTTGAGGTTCTCGGCACCGGCCTCCTTCAGGAGCGCCTTCGCCTTTTCCGGATCGTGGGCATAGGTCTCGGTGAGGTCGACATAGGCCGGGTGATGGGGCGCGAAGTGGGTCCCGATGGGGGTCCCGAAGCCGAACATCGCGCCATCCACGATCGCCTTGCGGTCGATGGCGTGGGAGATGGCGCGCCGCACACGCACGTCGTTGAGCGGCGCGCGGGTGTTGTTCATGGCGAGGATGGTCTCGCCTTCGGTCGAGCCGATGGCGACCTCGAAACCCGGATCGGATTCGAACGCCAGGACGGCCTCGGGCGCATTCAGGTTCGTCACCGCGTCGATGTCGCCGGCCTTGAGCGCGGCGACCTGGGCCGACGGATCGGGGATAAACCGGAAGGTCACCTTCTGCAGCGGCTGGTCCTTCGAGACCGCCTCGAGCTCAACGCGGTCGCCCTTGACCCAGCGGGCGAACTTGAAGGGCCCGGTGCCCACCGGGTTGGTCTTGTTGTTCTCCGCCGACTCCGGCGCGACGATCACGGCATCGCCCCAGCCGAGGTTGAAGAGCAGCGCGCCCTCCGGACGCGACAGCGTGATCCTCACGGTCGACGGGTCAACCGCCTCGACGGTCTCGATCGCCGCGAAGAGCTGTTTCTGGGCGTTGACGGAATCCTCCGCCCGCGCACGGTCGAAGGAGAAGACGACGTCCGATGCGTCAAAATCGGTTCCGTCGTGAAACTTCACGCCAGTCTTGAGATTGAAGGTGTAGACCAGCCCGTCGTCGGAGACGTCCCAGCTCTCGGCGAGTTGCGGCTGCACCGCACCGGTCTCGTCGATGCGTGTCAGGCCCTGGAAGACGTTGGAGTAAACCGTTGCGTCGATGGCGCCCGCCGCGCCTGCGGTCGGGTCGAGGTGCGGCGGCTCCAGCGTGAAGCCAAGGGTCAGGCTGTCCTTCGCCTGCGCCTGGGCGATATGCGCCGGTACGGCGACGGTCCCGAGCGCGGCAGCGAACGCCAGCGCGAAGAGAAGCTTGTTCATGATCTCGTTCCCCGGTGGATTGGGTTTTGTTGTTGGTCTTATTGTGCGGCGCAGCATAGCAAAGCCCGCTCACGGGCGTCTATCGCCCACCGATTCACTCAGAATACGCTGCCGAATAGTCCGGCCACACCGCATCGAGCGCCGTCGCGGCGTACACGCCACGTGCTGCTGCCCGCGCGACGCAGTCCGCGGCCGCCATGCCGATGCGCGCCACGTCGCCATGATCCGACACGCCGGTTTGCGCGGTGGACAGCGCGAACACGACATCACCGTCCATGGGCGTGAACACCGGCCGGATCGCCCGCGCCAGGCCCGCCTGGGCCATCATCGCAACGCGGCGCGCCTGGCGCGCATCCAGCGGGGCGTCCGTCGCGACAACCGCGAGCGTGGTGTTCGTGCCTGCGTCCTCGGGCCCGTATTTCTTGAGCGGATGATCGAGCGGTTCGATCCGGTCCGGGCCACCGCGCCCGCCGAACTCACCGTCCTGCTCGAGGGAGCCCGCGAGAAACTGCCCGCGCGCGTTGGCGACCACCGACCCGAGCGCGTTGACCGCGACCAGTGCGCCGACGGCTGTGCCGCTATCGAGCACGACGGAGGCCGTGCCCTGCCCGCCCTTGAGCTTGCGGCCGTCATGTCCGGTCGTCGTCGCTCCGCATCCCGCCCCGACGCTGCCTTCTGCCACGGTTTCGCCCGCCGATTCAGCGGCGCGGCGGCCGAGCTCCCGGTAGGGCAAGGTATCCGTGTCGCGGGTGAAGGACGACTTGTCGCCGCCGTTGAGCAGGTCGAACAGGATCGCTGCGGGGACCAGCGGCACCCGCATGTCGCCGACGGGAAACCCGCGCCCGGCCTCGGCAAGCCAGCCCGCGACGCCGTCGGCCGCGGCGAGCCCGAAGGCAGAGCCGCCGCTGAGCACGATGGCGTCCACCGCATCGACCGTGCCGTCCGGCCCGAGGAGCTCGAGTTCACGGGTCCCGGTCCCGCCGCCGCGCACGTCCACGGCGGCGACCGCACGGATATCGGGCAGCACCACGGTGACCCCCGTGCGCACGTCGGGGGCCTCGGCCGTGCCGACCGCCAGTCCCGGCACGTCGGTGATCGCGTTGTCGCTACCGGTCTTCACGCCACATCCCCCCGCAACAGATCGAGCGCCGCGCCGCCCATCACCTGCGCCGACGCCACCATATCGTCGATGTCCACATACTCGTCCGGCTGGTGGGCCAGCTCCAGGATGCCCGGGCCGTAGGCAACACAGTTCTCCAGGTTGCCGATCCGGCGCACATGCTTCTGGTCGTAGGTCCCCGGCGATGCCACATGCCGCGCAGGCTGGCCGAGCACCACCTCGATGTTGCGGTCGAGCGCGCGCACCAGCGGAGATTGCGGGTCGGTCATCGTCGGCGGGACCGACCAGAGTTCGGATATTTCGTAATTAAATTCGGGCCGTTCCGCGGACAGTTTTTCCAGTATGGCAACAATTTCGCCGCGCACCTCCGCCTCGTCCTCTTCCATGAGGTAGCGCCGGTCGAGCACGATCCGGCAGCGGTCGGCCACCAGCGCCGACGGGAACCCCTCCGCGTAGGCGCGTTCCGGCAGGCCGCCGTGCAGGGAGTTGAAGTTCAAGGTCGACTGGCGCGCCGCGTCGGGGATCACCGGCATCTCCGTGCGGCGCTGCTCCAGGCGCGGGTAGAGCTCGCGCTCGACCATCTCGATGAACGCGCCCATGCCGCGGATCGCGGAGACCCCGAGGAAGGGCATCGAGCCGTGGGCGATCCGGCCCTTCACCTCGACCTCCGCCCACCAGACGCCGCGATGGCCGAGGCAGACCGCGTCCTTGTAGAGCGGCTCGGGAATGATCACGTGGTCGACCCGGGGCCGGGAGAAGTAGCCCTGCTCGGCGAGCCATGCGACGCCGGCATAGCCGCCGGATTCCTCGTCGACGGAGCCGGAGACCTCGATGGCGCCCGGGAACGCGATCCCGCTGTCGAGGAGCGCCTCCACCGCCACGACGCTTGCCGCCAGCCCGCCCTTCATGTCGCAGGTCCCGCGCCCGTACACGCGCCCGTCGCGGATCTCCCCGCCGAACGGGTCGCAGGTCCAGCCCTCGCCCGCCGCGACGACGTCGATATGGCTGTTGAAGTGGACGCAGGGCCCGTCGCCATCGCCCTCGATGCGCGCGACGACATTGGTGCGCGGGTGGGCGTCGCTGTCGCCATGCGCCCCTTCGGCGCGAAGATACTCGACCGCGAATCCCTTCGCCGCCAGCCGCTCGCCGAGGAACCGCGCGCAGGCCTCATACTCGTCGCCCGGCGGGTTGATCGTCGGGATTCGCACGAGGTCGGCCGTCAGCGCCGCGACCTCGTCGCGTCGCGCCTCGATTTCCGCGCTCAGGCGTTCCTTCTCGTCACCGGACATGCCCGCACCTTGGGCGGTTCATTCCCGTGCGACAAGTCTCTACAGTGCCGCCGATGACCGCCCTGGCCGAAACCGTTCCCGACATACCCGAGATCCGCCTGCAGGCCGGCCGCCACAAGCGCGCGCGGCAGGGCCACCCGTGGGTCTATTCGAACGAGGTGGAGATGGACGCCGCCGCCAAGTCGCTGCCCCCGGGCGGGCTGGTGCGGCTGGTCGACGCGTCGGGCAACGCGCTGGGCATCGCCACCTTCAATCCGCACCCGCTGATCTCCGCGCGGATCCTGTCCCGCGACCCGGCGGACGAGATCGACGCCGGGTTCCTGACCCGGCGCCTGGCCGCCGCACGTGACATCCGTGAGGCGCTCTACGGGGTGCCCTTCTACCGGCTGGTCCATGCCGAGGCCGACGGCCTGCCCGGCCTGATCGTCGACCGCTTCGGCGACATTTGCGTGGTGCAGGTCAACACGGCCGGGATGGAGTTGCTGACACCGGCGCTGACCGAAGCGCTCCACACCGTCCTGTCCCCGAAGACCATCGTCTTCCGCAACGACAGCGCCGTACGCCGCCTCGAGGGCCTGCCGCAGGAAACACGGATCGAGGGGACGCCGCTCGACGGCCCCATCGAGGTGCTGGAGAACGGCGCGGTCTTCTACGCCGACCCGCGCGAGGGCCAGAAGACCGGCTGGTTCTACGACCAGCGCGACAACCGCGCCTTTTCGGCCGCCCTGTCGAAAGGCAAGCGTGTCGCCGACTTCTACTCCTTCTCGGGCGGGTTCGGTGTCGCGGCGGCGATGGCCGGCGCACAGGAGGTGCACGCCTTCGACCGCTCCCAGGCCGCGCTCGACCTCGCGGCCCGCGCGGCGGAGACCAACGGCGTCGGCGACCGGTTCACGACGACCAAGGGCGACGTTTTCCCGCTGCTCCACCGCGCCACCGACGCGGGCGAGACCTGGGATGTGGTGGTCGCCGACCCACCGGCTTTCGTGAAGTCGAAAAAGGACTACCAGGCGGGCATCCGCGGCTATCGCAAGCTGTTCCGCCTCGCCGCGCAGGCGGTTGCACCGGGCGGGATTTTCGTCGCCGCCTCCTGCTCGCACCATGTGGACATGCCATCCTTCGGCGATGTGGTGCGCCGCGCCCTGGCCGATACCGGACGGACGGGCCGCATCCTGCGTTCGGCGGGCGCCGCGCCGGACCACCCGGTGCATCCCTTCCTGCCGGAGACGGGCTACCTGAAGGCGCAGGTCCTGCAGCTGGACTAGAAGCACCGTTCGTCACACGCGAAAGGTGGCGACACTTTCCCCCTCGTCATTCCTGCGAAAGCAGGAATCCATTAACGCCGAGACCGGACCGGGCAACCGCCTGAGTCAATGGACCCCTGCTTTCGCAGGGGTGACGAAAGAGGGAAGGGTCGGCATCAGCACCAATCTCCCACCACGCGTTACCTCGCGACGTCGTTCAGCGACCAGTCGTAGTCGTAGCCGTCGATCTCGAGGACGAGCTCGAGCTGCTTCCTGAGCTCCGGTTTCGCGTACTGGCGCAGGTGGCGCAGCACGCCGGTCTCGTTGCCGCCGAAATCCTCCTCGAACCAGTCGTAGATGTTCGAGACGGTGAGCTGGCCGCCGCGCAGCTCCGCGCCGCGCGGGTCGTTGACATAGGCGACGGCGTTCTCGGTCAGCAGCCGGTCGACATTGCCGGCCGTATAGGCCACGGGCAGCAGGTTCGGGCAGCCGATCGACGCGCAGTTCACGCCGTAGTGGATGCGCGGGTCATTCCAGATCGGCCGGAGGATTCGGTGCTCGATATCGTCGAGCGACAGCGCCTCCCCCTCGACCGTTACCAGCTTCCGGCCCCAGGGCCCGATCGAGAAAAACCCCGGCGAGATGTCGATGTCGAGAATCGAGTCCACCGGCATGTGATCGAGCACCACCTGGATGGTCAGCGCATTGTAGAAGTTGATCCAGTAGGCGAGCTGCTCGTCCCGGTTCAGCGCACTGACCGCCGTCCCGGACAGGCGGGCGATGTAGCCGTCGAGCGCCGCGCGCTCGCCACTGTCGACGCCCCCGTAGTCGAACAGGTTCACGCCGATGCCCGAGGGCCGGACATGGGCGGCGAGGAGCCGGTCCCAGGCGGCGTGGTCCACGGTTGCGGTTGAGGCCGGGTCATGCGCCTGCCAGCGCGGCCAGAGGTCGGACTTCGGCGCCGCCTGCGCCGCGCCGGTGGCGACGGACAGGGCCAGCAGGAGGGCGCCGGCGAGGTGGGCGAGCACGGTGGCGGGAGGGCGGAACCGGAACATGGAGGAAGATGTAGGACGCTCGCGGCGCGACAAAAGCCCGCTCACGCCGAGTTGAGGCGTCCGGCGGGCGCGGCCCTCTAGTCCACTTCCGCAAACGTCAGGCGGAACACCGTCCCGTCGTCGCCGGAGCGCACCAGCGCGAGGTCACCGCCATGGGCCTGCATGACGTCGCGGGCGATCACGAGGCCGAGGCCGGTGCCACCCTTGCGCGCGGACCCCTTGAAGGGCTTGAAGAGCCCCTCGCGTGCCGCCGTCGCGAGGCCCGGGCCGTCGTCCATGACATCGATGTGCATGCCCGGGTCGAGGGTCTCGACCGCCTCGACCGTCACCCGGCGCGCGCCCGCCTCGAAGGCGTTGCGGCCCAGGTTGGAGAAGACCCGGTAGACCTGGTCGCGGTCGGCCTCGACGATGACATCGTCGGCAATCCGGTTCTCGACCTTGGGCCCGCTGCACGGCGCGGTGTCCGCGTCGGCCTCGAGCACCGCCAGCTCCGCCGCCACCTCGTCGACGAGGCCGGAGAGACGGAAGCGGCTGCGGCTCAGCTCCGGCCCCTCGTCGCGGGCGTAGGTCAACGTCTGGGTGCAGAGCGCGATGGCGCGGTCGATCGCCTGGATCAGCGGCGCGGCGACACGCTTCACCTCGGGATTGTCGACACCGGACAGGCGGTCCGACAGCAGGACGGCGGTCGAGAGAATGCCGCGCAGGTCGTGGTTGATCTTGCTGACCGCGGAGCCAAGCGCGGCAAGGTGCTCCTGCTGGCGCAACGCGCTGCGCAGGTCGCGCTGCATCTCGGCAAGGACCGACTGGGCGACGCCGATCTCGTCGCTGCGCGAGGTCTCGTCGACACCGCGCGAGAGATCCTTCGGGTCCCGGGAGAAGCGCGTGATGTCCTCCGTCATGCGGCGCATCGGCCGGACCATCAGCCACTGCAGCGCAAAGTAGAGCAGCGTGCCCGTGATCAGCGAGATGGCGATCGAGAGCAGCAGTATGTTGCGCGAATGGGCGATCATGTCCGTGCGCAGCCGCGCCTCGTTGAACATGACCTCCACATCCAGGTCGGCGTCGGGCTCCGCCGGGCTGATCAGCCGCATGGTCGGGTCGCCTGAGCGCAGCATGGTCGCGAAGGTTTCGCCGATGTCGCCGAGCAGCGACCAGTCCCGCAGATTCACCGTGACGTCCACGGGTGGCGGCGGTGCCGTATAGAGCAGCAGGCGGCGGTCAGGGCGCTTGAGCACCACGGCATAGGCGCCGACGCGCGAAAGAAGCTGTGCCTTCAGGTCCTCGCTGACGAGTTCCTCGGGCGCAGCCTCCAGCGCGAGGATCGCCAGATGGGCGGAGTCCGCCTGGTCCTTGAGCCAGTTGTGCCGGAAGTTGGCGATCGAGGGCGCATAGATCAGGATTTCCGCCAGCATGACGAAGGCAATCGTCAGCACCAGCAGGCGGGCCGAAAGCGAGCGCGCGAACGGCGGCAGCGAGAATTTGCGCGACCGGATCATTCCGGGCGCATTACTACCAGAATCCGGGTGCTTCGGTCAGCCGAAGGCCGATCAGCCGAGTTTGGCAAGCAGGCGAACAATCTTTCGCGTGCGCTCCGAGAACAGCGACGGCGTGTAGTAGGCGCCCGCAGCGCGCTTGTTCAACTCGCCGAGCGTCGGGTAGGGCACGATCATCTGCGCCATCGCGCCGATCTTCATCTTCTGCGAAACGGCGAGGATCCACGGCTGGATGATCTCGCCCGCATGGGGGCCGACAACACCGGCGCCGAGAATACGCCCGCGCTTCCCGACGACCGCCTTGACCATGCCCTCCGTCCGGCGTTCGGTGCGCGCCCGGTCGTTCTCGGCGAACTCGGCCGTGACGACCTGGACGTCGTCACCATGCTGCTCGCGGGCCGCGGCCTCGGTCAGGCCGACATTCGCGAGTTCGGGGTCGGTGTAGGTGACCCAGGGCACCGCGTTGTAGTCGACCTTCGCGGGCAGGCGGAACAGCACGTTCCGGATGACGATCCCGGCGTGATACCCGGCGATGTGGGTGAACTGGTACTTGCCCGCCACGTCGCCCACGGCGAACACCTTCCTGTTGGTGGTGCGCAGCCGGTCGTCGACCTCGATGCCTTTCCGGTCGTAGGCGATCCCGGCGGCGTCGAGATCGAGGCTCGAGAGGTTGGGCGAACGTCCCACGGCAACCAGCAGATGGCTGCCGTTCACCTCGAAGGTGCCGCCGTCGCGCTCGCACATCACCGTGACGCCGCCTTCGGCGCGGCGGACGCCGGTGACCTGCGCGCCCTCTTCGATCGCAACTCCGTCCGCGGCGAGGCGCGCACGCACGATCGCGACCAGGTCGCGGTCGTCCGGGCCCATGATCTTCATCGCCTCGAGGACCGTGACCTTCGCCCCGAGCCTGCGGTGCGCCTGCGCCATCTCCAGCCCGATGGGCCCGCCGCCGATGATCACAAGGTGCTCGGGGCATTCGCGCAGGTTGAACACGCTCTCGTTGGTCAGGAAATCGACCTCGTCCAGGCCCGGGATCGGCGGCACGGCGGGCGATGAGCCCGTAGCCACCACGAACCGGCGCGCGCGCACGCGCGTGCCGTTGTCACCGACCACCTCGCGCGGGCCCGTGAACCGGGCGCCTTCCTGGTAGACCTCGACGCCGAGCCCCTCGAAGCGCTCGACGCTGTCATGGGGCGCGATCCCGGCGATCACGTCATGGACATGGTCGTTGACGCCCGCGAAGTCGACCTCGACGCCGGCAGCGTTCACGCCGAATTCGGATGTTGCGCCGTGGTGGGCGGCGGCATGTCCGGCCGCGAGCAGAGCCTTCGACGGGACACAGCCGTAGTTGAGGCAATCGCCGCCCATCTTGCCGCGCTCGAACAGGGCCACGCTGGCACCCATCTGCACCGCGCCGGCGGCCACCGAGAGGCCGCCCGACCCTGCGCCGATCACGCAGATGTCGACGTTTCGTACTTCGCTCATGACGGTCAGTCCGTTGTTGGGAATTTCGGAACGGATGGCGGAAGCCGGGGTCAGGCCGCCTCGGAGGTCGCCGCCCGCTTCTTTTTCGCCTGGTACTTCTTGTAGCCGATGGGCAGCAGCGAAATCACGGCGAGCGCGACCAGCGGCCCGAGGACCTCGGGCTTGAAGATGATGCCGAGATCCGGGTCCTGCCCGGCATCGAGCACCGCGCCGAGGCCGTTGCCGACCGAGGCGAACACGAAGGTGCCCGGGATGATTC
>JAEPNS010000056.1:0-3379 GCA_017643325.1 Alphaproteobacteria bacterium
ACCTGCGGACGTATTTCTCGGCCCATCGCGACGGTCTGCCGGCGGCCGGCCTCTACAGCCGGATCCTGCACGAGATGGAGCGACCTTTGATCACGCTGTCGCTTGAGGCGACGCGTGGCAACCAGGTCAAGGCAGCCAACCTGCTCGGGCTCAATCGCAACACATTGCGCAAGAAAATCCGTGAGTTAGACATTGATGTCGTGCGCGGCGTAAAGTAATTCCGCCGCGTCGCACGATGACTGCGACATCGCCGGACGTGTCCCGGCGCGTGTGTGACCGAGCGTCTGATGAGCGATGAGATAGATTCCCCGAACGCGTTTCGCCGCGGCACCTATGTGTCGTCCGACGCGCCGTCGGAATTTCCCGGCGGCGGCGTGAGGCAGCGTACGGGGACGGTGCAGGCGTTCGCCACATGGGGACGGCGCACGGGCGTGGCCCGCAAGTTCGTCATCGGCCTCATGGTCTGCGCGGTGGCGGCCGGACTTGCCACCTTCTTCACGCTCACGGGAAATACCTCGTTCGGTCTCGGCGAAGACGCGCTCGATATCCTGCTGGTCATCGATCTGGCGCTCGTGCTGGCGCTCGGTGCCGTCGTCAGTCTCGGCCTCGTCCGGATCTGGGCCCAGCGGCGCGCCGGGCTGGCCGGTGCACGCCTGCATGTGCGCCTTGTCGGCCTGTTCTCCGTTGTCGCGATCGCGCCCGCGATCCTGGTCGCGGTGCTTGCCGCGCTGTTCTTCAACCTGGTCGTGGAGAGCTGGTTCAGCGAACGGGTCCGCGAGGCGGTGGAAAGCTCGGTCCTGGTGTCCGAGGCATATCTGGACGAACACCGGCAAAGTATTCGCGCCGACGCGCAGACCATCGCCGAAGAGCTCAACCGCGTCTGGCCGGGCATCGCGC
Organism: Alphaproteobacteria bacterium; assembly: GCA_017643325.1. GTDB lineage: Bacteria > Pseudomonadota > Alphaproteobacteria > UBA6615 > UBA6615 > JABJAG01. The sequence goes on from JAEPNS010000056.1 coordinate 898, forward strand.
TCGATCCCCAGCGCGCGCGGGAGATCATCGAGGATGTGAGCGAGCAGCTCTCGGTCCCGGGGGCGGTGCTGTTCGACCAGAACGGTCGTGTCATCGCGCGTGCGGGTTTCACATCGTCACTGTTGTTCGACCTGCCTCCGACCCTGGCGGTGGCGGACGCGGCCCGTGGCCAGCCGGTGGTCCTGACAAGCGAGAACGAGGATCGTGTGCGCGCCCTCGTGGGGCTCGACACGCGTCCGCAGGCCTTTCTCTATGTCGGGCGCTTCATCGATCCCAACGTGCTGCGTTACCGGGAGACGACGAAGCGCGCGGCGAACGAGTACGCACAGGCGGAAACCCGCCGCTCGCGCCTTGAACTCGAACTCGCGGCGATCTTCGCCATCGTGACGCTGCTGTTGCTGCTGACGGCCGTCGGGGTGGGACTCGGGTTTGCGAACCGGCTCTCACGCCACATCGCGAACCTCGTGCACGCGGCCGAACTCGTGCGTTCCGGCAACCTCGGCGTCCAGCTTCGCGAGGAATCCCGAGCGGACGACGAGATCGGGATGCTGACGCGGGCCTTCAACCGGATGACACGCCAGCTCGACGAGCAGCGCGGCGAACTCACGGAGGCAAACCGGCAGCTGGAGGACCGCCGCAGGTTTACGGAAGCGGTTCTCGCAGGCGTCTCCGCCGGCGTCATCGGTCTCGACCGCTCGGGCCGGGTGAACCTGCCGAACCGGCCCGCGACGGCACTGCTGGGCGTCGGCCTGGAACAATTGATGGGCCGTCCGCTCGCGGAAACGATCCCGCCGTTCGCCGACGCCGTGTCGCGCGCGATCGCCGAACCCGACAGGCTTGTCGAGGACGAGATCACGGTCGAGACCGAAACCGGCCGGCGTACGCTTCACGTGCGCATCGCCGCGGAACGGGACGCGCGCGCCGACGTGATCGGCTTTGTCGTGACGTTCGACGACGTCACCGAACTCCAGTCGGCGCAGCGCAAGGCGGCCTGGGCCGATGTCGCGCGGCGCATCGCGCACGAGATCAAGAATCCGCTGACACCGATCCAGCTTTCGGCCGAACGGCTCAAGCGCAAGTATCTCGACGAAGTCAAAAGCGATCCCGAAACCTTCGCCCAGTGCACCGACACCATTGTCCGGCAGGTCGGGGATATCGGCCGGATGGTGGACGAGTTCTCGTCGTTTGCGCGGATGCCGAATGCGGTGTTCGAGAAGGCGGACCTCTCCAGGATTTGCCGCGAGGCACTGTTCCTTCAGCAGCAGGCGCATCGCGATATCCGTTTCGACGTGAAGCTGCCCGACGACGGCCCCCGGGCGGAGTGCGATAGCGGCCTGCTGAACCAGGCGCTGACTAACCTGCTGCAGAATGCGGTCGACGCGATCGAGGGGCGGGAGGATGATCCGTCGGAGCCGGGCTGGATCTCCATGGAGTTGTCCGAATCAGGCGGGAAGGCGTCGATAGTCATCGAGGACAACGGGCGGGGGCTTCCCGTCAAGGAACGCGAGCGCCTGACGGAGCCGTATGTGACCACGCGAACGAAGGGGACGGGGCTGGGACTGGCGATCGTCTCGCGCATCGTGGAGCAGCATGGCGGGTCGATCCGGCTCGACGACCGAGAAGCGGGAACGGGCGCACGAATCTCCGTGCGCCTTCCGCTGGAGCAGGCCCATCCTGCGCGGCACCGCCGCCCTGAAACCGGGACTGGCTAGCAAGGCATGGCCGACGACATTCTCATAGTCGACGACGAGGACGATATCCGGCTCCTGATCTCCGGTGTCCTCGAGGACGAAGGTTACGAGACCCGCGAGGCGGCGGATTCGGAATCCGCGCTGGAGCAGATCGCGGCCCGGCGCCCGAGCCTCGTGGTCCTGGATATCTGGCTGGAGGGCAGCCGTCTGGACGGCATGGAACTTCTGCACCGTATCCGCCGCGAGCACCCGGGGCTGCCGGTCGTGATGATCAGCGGCCACGGCTCGATCGAGACGGCCGTGCAGGCGATCAAGGTCGGTGCATATGACTACATCGAAAAACCGTTCAAGACGGACCGGCTCATTCTGGTGGTGGCGCGCGCGATCGAGGCGGCCCGGCTGAAGCGTGAGAACCGGGAATTGCGCCTGCGGGCAGGCCCGGAAATGGAGCTTGTGGGCGATGCCGCCGCGATGACGCAGCTGCGCCAGGCGGTCGACAAGGTGGCGCCGACGGGCAGCCGCGTGCTGATCAGCGGGTCGGCCGGCGCCGGCAAGGAGGTGGTCGCACGCATGCTTCACGCACGCTCCCGGCGTGCCGACCAGCCGTTCGTGATCGTGAACTGTGCGGCGATGGCGCCCGAACGGATGGAACTCGAGCTGTTCGGGGTCGGCGCATCGCGCGCGTCGGACGAGGAAGGCCGCAAGATCGGCCTTTTCGAACAGGCGCATAACGGGACGCTGCTTTTTGACGAGATCGGCGACATGCCGCTGGAGACCCAGGGCAAGATCGT